>NZ_BRXS01000007.1:300000-501531 GCF_030159095.1 Roseisolibacter agri | reverse complement strand
TCGCTCACGTGTTACGCACCCGTTCGCCGGTGACCCTTGCGGGCCCCCTAGACTTGCATGTGTTAAGCACGCCGCCAGCGTTCGTCCTGAGCCAGGATCAAACTCTCCAATGAGTGTTTGTCTGCTCGTTCGAACGCGGTCTCCAATCGAACGCGGAGAGCCGCGTCCGGAATCATATCGTGTCTGTTCCTCTCCCCGTCGCGCACGAACGCAACGGATCAATGAGGGCCATCGCACGACCATCTCTCTCGATTGTCAATCAGCAACTGTCTCGTCGGCTGCCTTTCGGCGTCCGCCCCGTCGCTGCCGGGGAACAGTAAGTATAGCGCTTTGAGGCCGTTCCGCAAGTCCCAACCGCGTCGTTCGTGCCTCGCAACCAACCGCGCGCAACCGGCCAACCACCCGCTCGATCTCGCGCCGCCACACCAGCGATGCTGTTGTGGTGGAGCCCCAAGTGTAGCCAGCCCGAGGCCGTTGGTGAACCCCCCCGCCGATATTTCTCGCGCCGCGCGCAGCGCACATGGCGCCGCGCCTCCGCGAAGTGAAAGCTGAGCTCGCTGACGGGCGTGCAGCCGGCAATCAGGCGGGGCCGGCCCCCTCCTGGGAGCCGGCCCCGCCTGCGCACGGCCTGAGGATCACTCAGGCGTCGTCGTCGTCCAGATCGTCGTCGAGGTCGAGGTCTTCATCCTCGTCGTCGAGATCGTCCTCGTCGTCGAGATCATCCTCGTCGTCGAGATCGTCGTCGTCCTCCTCGTCGTCCTCGTCCTCATCCTCGTCGTCGAGCGCCTCGGGATCGTCGAACTCGTCGTCCAGCCCCTCGCCGAGCTCGTCGCCAAAGCCCTCTTCTTCGGGATCGTCGTCCTCGCTGCTCCGCCGGGGGGACATCAGCACGAACGCCTCATCCGCCAAGGCGTCCGGCCACGACGACTCGAGCATGTCCGACATACCAGGAGTCTCCTTGCAGGTCTAGAAGGAAGTGGGATCCGCCGGAGGCGCGATTCCGCCCGCCGGGTACGACGCCTACAGGGCGGCGCGTTCGCGCTCTCGCTTCGCCTCGCGGGAGACACGCTTCCGGTCGCTCTCGCTGAGGAGGCGCTTCCGCAGGCGGATGCTCTGCGGCGTCACCTCGATCAGCTCATCGTCCTCGATATACTCGAGGGCGGATTCCAGCGTCAATGCCCGCGGCGGCTCGAGCTGGATGTTCTCGTCCGTCGACTTCGTGCGGATGTTCGTGAGCTTCTTCTCCTTCGACGGGTTGACGTCCATGTCCCCCGGTCGGGAGTTCTCGCCCACCACCATCCCCTCGTACACGGCGTCGCCGGGCGACACGAACAGCGTCGAGCGCTCCTGCAGGCTGGCGAGGGCGAACGCAACGACCACGCCGTTCTCCATCGACACCAGCACCCCACGGGAGCGTCCCGTGAGCGGACCGGCCCACGGCCCGTACTCCAGGAAGCTGTGGTGCATGATTCCGGTCCCGCGCGTGTCCGTGAGGAACTCCGAGCGATAGCCGAACAGCCCGCGCGCCGGGATCTTGTAGAGCAGGCGCACCAGCCCCTGCCCCGGGTTCTTCATCTCCAGCATCTCGGCGCGGCGCTGCCCGAGCTTCTCCATCACGGGGCCGAGGTAGTCCTCGGGCACGTCGATGGTCAGCTCCTCGTACGGCTCCAGCCGCTCGCCGTCGACGCCGGTCTTGAGGATCACGCGCGGACGCGACACCTGGAACTCGTACCCCTCGCGCCGCATGGTCTCCATGAGGATCGAGAGGTGGAGCTCACCGCGGCCGGACACCTGCCACGCGTCCGTCGAGTCGGTCTCCTCGACGCGCAGCGCGACGTTCCGCTCCAGCTCCTTGAACAGCCGGTCGCGGACCTGACGCGAGGTCACGAACTTCCCTTCCTTGCCGGAGAACGGGGAGTTGTTGACCATGAAGTCGACCGAGATCGTCGGCTCCTCGACGCTGATGCCCTCGAGACGCTCCGGATGGTCGACGTCGGTGATGGTGGCGCCGATCTCGACACCCTCCAGCCCGGCCAGTGCCACGACCTCGCCGGCCGACGCAGTCTCGATCTCGACGCGCTCCAGCCCCTCGTAGCCATACAGCTTGGTCACGCGCGAGCGCTCCGGCTGCCGCGTGGGCTCGAGCGGGATCAGCAGCACCGAGTCGCCGACCTTCACCGTGCCGCGCTCGATGCGGCCGATCGCCAGGCGCCCGAGGTACGGCGAGTAGTCGATGGTCGACGTCAGCATCTGGAACGGCTGATCGACCTCGCTCGGCGGCGCCGGGACGGTCTTCACGATCGTCTCGAACAGCGGCTCGAGGTCGACCGGCGTCTTGTCCAGGTCGAGCGTCGAGACGCCCTCCTTCGCGGACGCGTAGACGACGGGCGCCTCCAGCTGCGCCTCGGTGGCCTCGAGCTCGATGAAGAGCGAGAGCACCTCGTCGTGCACACGGAACGGATCCGCGCCGGGCCGGTCGATCTTGTTGATCACCACGATCGGCGTGCGGCCGAGCGCGAGCGCCTTGCCGAGCACGAAGCGCGTCTGCGGCATCGGGCCGTCGAACGCGTCGACCACGAGCAGCACGCCGTCGACCATGCGCAGGATGCGCTCGACCTCGCCGCCGAAGTCGGCGTGACCCGGCGTGTCGACGATGTTGATCTTGTACTCGTCCTTCCAGCGGACGCTCGTGTTCTTGGCGAGGATCGTGATCCCCCGCTCGCGCTCGAGCGGGTTGGAATCCATCACCCGCTCCTGGACCACCTGATTGTCGCGGAAGGCGCCGCCCTGGCGGAGCATCTTGTCGACGAGGGTGGTCTTCCCGTGGTCGACGTGCGCGATGATGGCAATGTTCCGGATCTGCATAGCCTGGGAATATACCGGCCCCAGTGGGCGGGTTACAAGTGCCCATCCCGCCAGAACTTACGGTCCCGTCACGACCCGTCGCCCGGCCGTGACGGGGCGCACCGTGCCGCCGGCGTCCCCGACCGAGAGTGGCCGACCGGTCAGCGGGAACATCCGACCCGGGCCGCGGACCTCCTTGCGGCACGTCCAGTGCGGCTGGAAGTTCCCCCATACCACCAGCATCCCCGGAGGGAAGCCCATGAAGCAGGACAATCGGCCCGCGGACGACCAGTATCCGCTCGGGCGGGGCTATGGCCACGACTACATGCGTGGCGGCGAGGTACTCGGCGGCTACGGCTACAGCGAGCGGCCGGAGTACGCGCGACGCCGCGGCGACGGTGCGTCGGCCAGCACGCTCCCCGACAGCGGCGAGCGACGTCGATCTTCCGACGACGACACCTGATCGTCATCCCCGCGGCGCGTGCGCCCGCGGGCCGATGCACGACACGCGGGGGGCCGCCATCGATGGCGGCCCCCCGCGTCACGTCCGGGGCGCTGCGCTGCGCGCGGCGATACGCGCCTACTTCGCGGTGTCGGCGAACGCGGTGTCGAGCCCGCGCTGCTTCAGCGACGCCACGAACGACGCCTTGTCGACCGCCTTCGTCCACGCCTCGCGCGGCTCCACCGTCTTCGCGTCGACCAGCTCCAGCAGCGCGTCGTTCAGCGTCACCATGCCGAGCTTGCGCGACGTCTGCATGATGGACGGGATCTGGAACGTCTTGCCCTCGCGGATCAGGTTCGACACCGCGGGCGTCGCCAGCAGGACCTCGCGCGCGGCCGCACGCCCGCCGCCGATCTTCCGGCAGAGCGTCTGCGAGATGACGCCCTTGAGCGACTCGCTCAGCATCACGCGGATCTGCGACTGCCGGTCGGCCGGGAACTGGTCGATGATGCGGTCCACCGTGCTGGGCGCCGTCGTCGTGTGCAGCGTGCCGAAGACGAGGTGTCCGGTCTCCGCCGTCTCGATGGCGATCGAGATCGTCTCGAGGTCGCGCAGCTCGCCGACCAGGATCACGTCCGGATCCTCGCGCAGCGCCGCGCGCAGCGCGCTCTTGAACGAGTCCGTGTGCACGCCGACCTGCCGCTGCGTGATCACGCACTGCTTGTTCGGGTGCACGAACTCGATCGGATCCTCGATGGTCAGGATGTGATCCTGGCGCGACCGGTTGACGAGGTCGACGAGCGAACAGAGCGTCGTGGACTTGCCCGAGCCCGTCGGGCCGGTGACGAGGACGAGGCCCTTCGTGAGGTAGCAGAGCTGCTGCACCTCCGGAGAGATCTTCATGTCCTCGACGCTGACGACCGTCGCCGGGATCACGCGGAACACGCCGGCGGGCCCGAGGCGGTCGCGCAGCGCGTTCGCGCGGAAGCGCGCGCAGCCCGCGATCTCGTACGCGTAGTCGGTGTCGTTCCGCTCCGCGAACTCCGCGCGGTTCCGGTCGGGCATGATCGCGAGCATCATCGCCTCGAGGCCGTCGCCGTCGAGGGCCGGCTCGTCGAGGCGCTCGAGGTGGCCGGACGCGCGGATGATCGGCGGCTCGCCGACGCGCAGGTGCAGGTCCGAGCCGCCGCGCTCCACGAGGATGCGCAGCAGCCGATCCATCGCCATGCGCGCCCGCTCGCCACCAGCGGACGGCCGCGCCGGCGCCGCCACCGCCGCCACCGCCGACGCGGGCGTGGGCGCGGCACTCGCCGGAATGCGGACCGGTGCGACGTCGGGCGCGCTGCCGAACGCCCCTTCGTAGGCGGTGGCGACGAAGCCGTCGACCGCGCCGTCCGCGGCGGCGCCGACGGATGCGAGCGCCGGCGTCTCGACGGCTGCGGCGACCGCGGGCTGCGGCGCCGGCGCGCTCACCGTGGCTGGCGTGAGCCGCGCGGCCCAGCGCTGCTCGGCGCGCGTCACGCGGACGTCGAACGGGCCGTCGGGCGAGGCGTAGCGGAAGTCGGCGGGCTGCGATGCGTCGAGGCGCGCGACGGCATCGGCTGGCGCGATCTCGCGCAGGAACGCGAGGAGCTGGCTGCCGGTCAGCGCCTGGCGCGTGACCGGGCGGCGCGCGCCGCCGACCAGGAAGGACGCCGGCTCGCCCTCGAGCAGCTCGACGGCGTCGCCGCGGCTGGCGGCGAGGGCGGACAGGAGGCGATCGACTTGCGGCACGGGCGACGGCGGCTCGGGAGGGCGGGACCCCGCTCGCCCACCCGGGCGCACGCGGCGGCTACGCGCACTCGACGCACGATCGCGGGCGCGGGTCACGCCCGCCGTGCCCCGAAGGGCACCCGTCGCGCCTCAGACGGGCGGCGCGCAGGGCTCGATGGTCTGCCGCTCCAGCTGCACGGTGACGTGCCGGATCCCCAGCTCCGCCATCGCCGCGTGCATCGCCTCCAGGGCAGGCTGCTGGCGCTCCAGCTCCGGCACGACCGCGTGGGCGCTCATCGCCACGAGCCCCGACGTCACGCTCCAGACGTGCAGGTCGTGGACGCTCTCGACGCCGACGACGGACTCGAGCCGGCCGCGCACGGCCGCGAGCGAGATGTGCGGCGGCACGCCTTCGAGCAGCACGTCGACGCTCTCGTGCACCAGACGCCACGCGCCGCGCACGATGAGCACCGTCGTGAGGATCGACACCAGCGGGTCGGCGGCAAGCCATCCCGTCGACCGCACGATGAGCGCGGCCGCCACGGTCCCGACGGAGCCCAGCAGGTCGCCCAGCACGTGGAGATACGCGCCGCGGACATTCAGGCTCGTGTGCGCGCTGCCGTGCAGCATCCACGCGCTGGCGACGTTGACCGCGAGGCCGGCGATCGCGACGCCGAGCATCGTGCCGGCGGCCAGCGGCTCGGGCGATCGGAAGCGGCCGATCGCCTCCCAGACGATCAGCGCGGAGATCAGCAGCAGCGCCGCGCCATTGAGGAAGGCCGCCAGGATCTCCCAGCGCAGATAGCCGTACGTCTTGCTCGGCGACGATGGCTGCCGGCTGAACCAGGCGACGAAGAGCGAGAGGCCCAGCGCGCCGACGTCCGTCAGCATGTGCCCCGCGTCCGCGAGCAGCGCCAACGAGTTGGACACGATGCCGCCCACCACCTCGGCGACCAGCAGCACGGCCGTGAGCACGAGCGCCCAGCGCAGCGCGCGCGTGGACGTCGCATGGGCGTGATCGTGTCCGTGGTCGTGCGCGTGGTCGTGCCCATCGTGATGCGCGTGCGCGTGCGCATCCATGCCGCCCGTGGCCGCGGCCCGCAGGTGGGCGCACTCCGGCGCGCGTGCGCCCACGCCGGCGTCCGCGGTGCGCGTCACGCGACCGCCGCCTCGCGCGCCGCCAGCGTGGCGCACAGCCGCATGGCCTCGTGAAAGCTGGACGGATCGGCGATACCCTGCCCCGCGATGTCCAGAGCGGTGCCGTGGTCCGGCGAGGTCCGCGGGAACGGAAGGCCGAGCGTCACGTTCACGGCGCTGCCGAAGGCGGCGACCTTGATCGCGGTCATGCCGACGTCGTGGTACGGCGCGATGACGGCGTCGAACGCGCCGCGCATCGCCCGCACGAACACCGTGTCGGCCGGCAGCGGCCCGGCCAGGCCGGCGGCGCGCGCCGCGGGCGCCAGCAGCTCGTCGTCCTCGCGTCCGAACCGGCCGCCGTCGCCCGCGTGCGGGTTCATCGCACAGAGCGCGATGCGCGGCTCCGCGATGCCGAACCACCGCTGCAGGTGGTCGCGCGTGAGCGCGGCGGCGTGCGCGATCGTCTCCGCCGTGAGCAGACGGGGGACGTCGCGCAGCGCGACGTGCGTGGTCGCGAGCACAACACGCAGCGGCGTACCGCCCGCGACGCTCGGGCGCGTGGCGGCGAGCATCATCGCCGGCTCGGTCCCCGTGAGCGCGCCCAGCATCTCGGTGTGGCCAGGGAAGTCGTAGCCGCCGGCGTGCAGCGCCGCCTTGTCGAGCGGCGCGGTCACGATGCCCTGCACCGCGCCCTGCTGGGCCAATCGGACCGCGGCCTCGATCGCGCGGCCCGCGAGGCGACCAGCGCCCGCCGCGCCGTCGCGCGGATCCCAGGCGCCCACGTCGACGTCGACGTCGACGCCCGTGCCGGACGGGCCGACCAGAACGAGCGACACGTCGCCCGGAACGACGTCGGTCCCGAGCGTCCTGGCGACGAGCTCGGGACCGATGCCCCGAGGGTCACCGAGGGTGACGGCGAGGCGCGTCGTCATGCGACCGTCAGCGATCGCGGCCGGCGCTCACTTGGACGCCGTCCGGGGCTGCTCCTCCAGCCGGATGGAGACGTAGGTCGCCTTCTTCAGGTTGTCGATCAGCTTGCGGACCGTCTTCGCCTCGCTGACCTGCTCGCGCAGGCGCTGCTTGACCGTCGCCTCGGGATACTCGCCGGCCGGCACCGCCATCGTGACCTTCAGGACGACGAACTTCTGCGTCTTGTTGGCCGGGTCGTCGATCGCGAACGGGCCGACGAGCGCGTTGACGCCCGCGTTGCCGATGGCCGCGGCGTACGCCGGCGGCAGCGAGTCGCGCGGAAACTCGGGCAGCGAGCCGTTCTCGACGACGTCGTGGTGCTTCGCCGAGAGCGAATCGAAGTCGGCGCCCTTCTCGAGCGCGGCGCGGACGCTGTCCGCCTCGAGCTTCGCGCGCTGCACGCCGCCCGAGTCGAGCTGCGGACGGATGAGGATGTGGCGCGCCTTCACCTCGGCCGGCTGCGCGCGGTCGACGCGGATGATGTGGTAGCCGAACGACGTCTCGACGATGGGGCTCACGCGGCCGACCGGCAGCGCGAACATCATCTCGTCGAACTCCTTGACCATCGTGCCGCGGCGGTTCCAACCGAGGTCGCCGCCCTGCTCCTTGGAGCCGGGGTCCATCGACTCACGCTTGGCGATCTGCTCGAAGTTGCCGCCCTTCACGATCTCCACGAGCAGCGACTCGGCCTTCGCGCGCGCGGCCTTCTTGGCGGCGGGCGTCGGCTTGTTGGCGACGACGATCTGGCGGAAGCCGATCTGCGCCTCGCGCTTCGGGATGGTCGAGCGGCTCTGCTCGTAGGCCTCGTTGAGCTCCTGATCGCTCACGGGCGACGGCGCCAGCTTCTGCTCGCGGCGGAGCTTCTGCACGACCTCGCGCTGCAGCTCGTTGCGGCGCAGCAGCTCCATCTGGCGACGACGGTAGTCCTCGGGCGTGCCGAAGCCCGCGCGCCGCAGCTCGGAGCGGTACTCCTCCTCGCTGCGGAACTGCGCGCGGACCTGCTGGAGCTGCCGATCAACGGTGCGATTCAGGTCGTCGTCCTGCAGCTCGACCTTCTCGTCGTTCGCCTTCTGCACGAGCAGCTCGGCGTCGATCATCTCATTCAGCACGTCCCGCTCGAACTTGAGCCGCTCGGCGGGATCGGTGGGCAGCTGCATGCCGCGCGCGCGGCGCATGTTCACCTCGTCCAGCAGCTCGCTGTAGAGGATCGGGGTCGTGCCGACGATGGCGACGACGCGATCGACGTCGAGCTGCGGATCGGACGCGGCGACCGTCGTCACCGGCGCGGGCTGGGCGGCCGGCTGGGCCGCCGGCTGGGCAGGCGGCTGCGAGGGCGCCGTGGGCGCGGTCTGCGCGGATGCGACGCCGGCCACGCCGAGCAGCGCCGCCAGGAGCGGCGCGGCGACACGGCGGGCGGGAAGCCGGAACGGTAGGTGACGCATAGGCTTGGGTACCCGAACGGGCAGGGCGAGGTCCGCGGACGCCCGGGCAGGACCCCGGACGACACGTCGAGAGGTAACGGCGGCGCTCACGGCGCGCGAGAGGGGTGGGCGCCGCGTGGCGCCCACCCCTCTGCGACGGCCGCGAACGGCCGGCGACTGGCGTGACTCAGGGGCGCTGCGGGGCGCCCGGAGCCGGAGCCGCCGGCGCGGCACCGCCCGGCGCGGCACCCGGCGCCGCGGCGCCCGGAGCGCCCGGCATCGGGACGGCCGTCGCCGGCTGGCCGGCCGCGCGCGCCGAGTCGGCCGACGCGCGGACCTGCGCGGCGCGCTCGAGCGCGCGATCGAGGCCCTTGTCGTTCAGCTCGAAGTCGTACTTGCTGCGGAGCGCGGCCTCGATGGGTGCCGGCACCTCGATGAACTGCGCCTGCTGCTGCGTGAGGCGGTCGAGGTAGGTCTCGACGCGCGTGGCGGCGAGGCGCTCCTTGTCGGCCTTGCTCTTGGCGCTGTCGTTGAGCGCGGCAGGCGCGACGCCCAGCCCGCTCCACATGTTCGTGACCGCGCCGACGAACGACTTGCGGAGGTTCGCGAGCTCGGTCGTGTCGAGCTGGATCTTCGCGCTGTCGGCCTGCTTGAGCAGGACCTCGTTCCGCGCCAGCTGCTTGACGAAGACCTTGATGACCGAGTCCGGCGCCTGCTGGATCTGCGTGCGGAGCTGCGGGCCCATGGGCAGGGCGCCGATCCAGCGCGCCACACGGCTCGCCTTCAGGTCGCCGGCCGACGACGTCGCGAGGACCTTGTCGTCGTCCTTGTGGCCGTCCACGTCCTGCGCGATCGCCTTGGTCCAGAGCGGCGCATCGGCCTTCACCTCGACCTTCGCGTCCGTCTCGAGCTTGGCGAGGTAGGTGCTCTCCGCGACCTGGCGCGTGCGCTGCCCCACCGCCTGCGTGAACTGCGGCGCGACCTCGGCGAACGTCGGGCGGTAGATGATGTGGTAGCCGAACGGCGTCTCGACGAGGCCGGAGACCTGACCCGGCTGCAGCGCGACGAGCGCACGCTCGAACGGCTGCACCATGGCGCCCTTCGGGAAGATCCCGAGCGAGCCGCCGTTGGCGGCCGAGCCGGCATCCGTGCTGTTCTTGCGCGCCAGCTCCTGGAAGTTGGCGGCCGTCACCTGGCCACGGATCGCCTCGGCCTTGCGGCGGGCGGAGTCCTTGACCGCCTGCGGCACCTGCTGGTTCGGCTGGGGCGGCTGGTTCGAGAAGCCGACCAGGATGTGGCGTGCCGCGAGGAGCTCGCCGTTGGCGTAGCGCGTCGAGACGTTCGACGTGTCGGACTGGACGTTCGCGAGCACCTGCTCGCCGAGCTTGCGGATGCGCTCCTGCGCCACGACGGCCCAGACCGCGTCGTCGATGGTCTTCTGGTCGGCGAGCGAGTCGCCGGCCGCCGCGGCGGTGCCGAGCAGCTGGTAGTCGACCCAGAGGGACGCGAGGTTCTTCGCCACGTCGCGCTGGAGCGGGATCTGGGGCGAGCGCCCCATCAGCTGCCCGAGGCGCTCGACCGAGAGCTCCTGCGAGCCGGCCTTCGCGACGGTATCGACGTGCGCGGTCATCGCCTCCTTGAAGCCGTCGCACGCGGCGAGGCCAGCGGCGGCGGCGAGGACGAAGAGACCCTGGCGTTTCATGGACAGCGGGGGTGTACGGTGGAGGGGCGTGAGGCGGGAGGCCGCCGGGCAGGACGCACGCATCGCCGCGGCGTCACCGCCCCGCAGGGCCGACGACTTCGCGGCGAGGACCAGCGACCCGCGAGCGTCAGGCGGGGACCAGACTGCGGAGCGCCCGGACCAGACCGGGCAGGATCTCGGCGCCACCCAGTCGCGCGAGCTTGAGCGACAGGGGCTGGGCGCGCTTGACCTCGGCCTGGAACTGCACGTCGTGGAACGCCGCACCGAGCGCCTTCATGCGCGGGACGGCGGTATCCCGGAATGTTACCCGGGCCTCGTCGCCCCGCACAAGGACGCCCTCGACCCCCAGGGCGCCACCCAGCACCCGGAGGTAGGCCGTGGCGAAGAAGGCCTCGGCCTGGGGCGGCAGGGCGCCGAAGCGGTCGCGCACCTCGTCGCGCAGGGCGTCGATCTCCGCCGCCGTGGTTGTAGCCCCGAGGCGTCGATAGAGGTCTAGCTTCGCCTCCTGCGACACGACGTAGTCGTCCGGCAGGTAGGCCGCCTGGTCGAGCGAGACGTCCGACGGCACGAGCCGCGGCGCCACGTCGCCGGCGATCAGGCGCCGCACCGTCTCGTCGAGCATGCGCAGGTACATGTCGAAGCCGACCGCGTGCACGAAGCCGCTCTGCTCGGGGCCGAGCAGGTTGCCGGCACCGCGCAGCTCCATGTCCTTGAGCGCGACCCGGTACCCCGCCCCGAGCTCCGTGTGGTGCTCCAGCACCGAGAGGCGGCGCTCCGCGTCCTCGTCCACCGCGTCGGGCACCAGCAGGTAGCAGTAGGCGCGGCGGTGCGAGCGGCCCACGCGGCCGCGCAGCTGGTAGAGCTGCGCGAGGCCGAAGTGGTGCGCGTTGTTGACGAACATCGTGTTCGCGTTCGGCACGTCGAGCCCCGTCTCGACAATCAGCGTCGAGACGAGGATGTCCACGTCGTGGCTCACGAACCGGTGCATCACGTCCTCGAGGTCCTTCTCGCGCATCTGGCCGTGGCCGACGGCGATGCGCGCGCGCGGAACGATGCGCCGCAGGTGGTCCGCGACCGCCTCGATGGTCTCGACGCGGTTGTGGACGTAGAACACCTGCCCGCCGCGATCGAGCTCGCGCGCGATCCCTTCCTCCACCAGCCCGTCGTCCTTGGGCTCGACGAAGGTCAGCACGGGCGAGCGGTCGCGCGGCGCCGTCTGCATCAGCGTCATGTCGCGCAGCCCGGCCAGCGACTGGTGCAACGTGCGCGGGATGGGCGTCGCCGTCAGCGTCAGCACGTCGGTCTCGAGCTTCAGCTGCTTGAGCCGCTCCTTGTGCTTGACGCCGAAGCGGTGCTCCTCGTCGACGATGATCAGCCCGAGCCCGTTGAACGTGATGTCGGGGCTGAGCAGGCGATGCGTGCCGATGATGACGTCGACCTTGCCGGCGGCGAGCTCGCTCATGACGCCCGCCTGCTCCTTCGCGGTCTGGAAGCGCGACAGCATCTCGACGCGCACCGGGAAGTCGGCGAAGCGCTCGCTGAAGGTGCGGTGGTGCTGGTCGGCGAGGATCGTCGTCGGCACGAGCACGGCGACCTGCCGCCCGCTCTGTACCGCCTTGAACGCGGCGCGCACGGCGATCTCGGTCTTGCCGTAGCCCACGTCGCCGACGAGCAGGCGGTCCATCGGCCGCCCGCTCTCCATGTCCTTCTTGACGTCCTCGGTCGCCTTGCGCTGGTCGGGCGTGTCCTCGAAGAGGAAGCTCGACTCCAGCTGCCGCTGCCACGCGCCGTCGGGATTGTGCGGTGGTCGCGCGGCGACGCGGCGACGCGCGTACAGCTCCAGCAGCTCGACGGTCATCTCCTGGATGGCGGCGCGCGTCTTGTCGCGCTGCGCCTGCCAGCGCTTGCCGCCCAGGCGGTGCAGCCGCGGCGGCGGCGCGTCGGCGTCACCGTCACCCGCCGCGCGATAGCGCTCGATCTGATCGAGGCGGTAGAGCGGCACGTTCAGCTTGTCGCCGCCCTCGTACTCGACGACCGCGACCTCGATCGTGTTCGTGCCGACGAACTTGGTCTCGATGCCGCGGTAGATGCCGACGCCGTGCTCCAGGTGCACGACGAAGTCGCCGGGCTTGAGCCCCGTGACGGCGTCCAGCGCCGTGCCGGCCGAGTAGCGCCGCGCGCGGCGGATGCGCCGGTCGCGGCGGAAGATCTCGTGGTCAGTGAGGACGCGCAGGCCCGGGACGTTGCGTCCCAGCGCGTCGGCGCCGGCGGGGACGACGAAGCCGCCCCCGAGCACGCCGATCACGAGCGCCGCGGGGGACGGCTGCCGTCCGACGAAGTCGTCCTCCTTCTCGCCCAGCAGCTCGTCGAGACGCTCGGCCTGCCCCTCGTTGTCGCAGAGGATGAGCGTCGTCATCCCGTCGCGCACGAGACGGCGCAGCTTGCGGATGTCGCGGTCGATCGCGTCCGGCGCGCGGAGCGGGAAGCCGATCTCCGGCGTCGCGCCGCCGGCCTTGTCGGGCGCGATCTCGCGCAGCGTGCCGAAGCCCTTCAGCAGCCCACGCGCCTCGGACGGCTCGAGGAAGAGCGCCTCGCGCTTCGGCACGTCCTCGCCGCGTCGGCGCGCGAGCTCCAGATGGTGCGCGGCCTCGTCCCACGTGCGCTGGAGCTCCGCGCCCTCGTCCAGCCCATCGGCGACGAAGAGCAGCGTGTCCGGCGTCCAGAGGTCGGCGAGGGTGACGCGCTCGAACTCCGTCCCCTCGCCCGCCAGCGCGCCGTCGACCGGCAGCACGACTGCCACTTCGGCCGCGCGCGTGGAGCGCTGGCTGAACAGGTCGAAGTGGCGCAGCTCCGAGATCTCGTCGCCCCAGAACTCGAGGCGCACGGGCTCCGCCATGCCGAAGCCGTAGATGTCGAAGATGCCGCCGCGCACCGAGAACTGCGCGATGTCGTCGACCATGGCGACGCGCGTGAAGCCCACGCGCTCGAGGTGCGCGGCGAGATCCTCGGGACGCCACACGTCGCCGCGCCGCAGCTCGAGGCGCGCCTGCTGCAGCGCGCGCGGCAGCCGCGTGCGCTCCAGCACCGCACGCGGCGTCGTGAGCAGGATGCGCACGCCGCCGCGCGTCAGCCGCTCCAGCGTCTCGACGCGCTCGCCCGCCACCTCGGCGTGCGGCTCGGCCTCGCCGAACGCCTCGCGGTGCGGATAGAGCGCGACGGGCGCGCCGCCCTCGGCGGGGCGGTCGAGCAGCGTGTCGAGATCGGCGAGCCAGCGCTCGGCCTCCGGGACGCCGGCGGCGAGCACCACGAACAAGCGCTGCGGGAAGCGGCGCGCGAGCGCGGCGAGCAGCACCGCATCGCTGGAGCCGTGCAGGCCGCCGACGGTGACGGTCGCGCGCGCGCCGGGCAGCGTGTTGGCGAGGCGGGTGAACGCGGGAAGCGCTTCGATCGCCTCGACGAGCGTCGGGAGGGCCATCGCCTACGCGGCGCGCGGCCGCAGCGCGGCTCCCGCACCGCCAGCGGCGCCGCGGCGCGCGATGAGCGCCTCGGCCGCGAGCGCGGCGATCGCGGCCGCGATCAGCACGCCGCCGATCGGGCGGCGCCCGCCACCCGCGAACACCGCCGACGCCGCCGCGTCGCCGTCACGCGCCGTCTCCACCCGCTGCCCGCGCACGCGCGCGCGCAGCGCCCCACCGCTCAACCGTTCCAACCGCAGCTCCTCGGCTTCCGGATCGACCACGAGCGCACCCGCCGGGGCGCCGCTCCGGAGCCAAAGGTAAACGCCCGGGCGCGCGGGGGCGGAGAGCGCGCGGCCCGCCACGGCCGTGCGCCGCCCGTCCGGCGCGCGCAGCGCGTCGGCGCCGGCGGGCACCGGGACGCTCGCCCCCGGAGCCGCGCGCTGCACCGCGCCGCTCTCCTGCAGCCGCTGCGAGAGCACGGCGCCGAGCCAGGGCGCGAACGCGGCGCGCAGCGGGAACTGCGTGGCCGCGGGATCCATCGCCGAGGCGACGAGGACGTAGCCCGGTCCGGCGACGACCCACGGCTCGCCGCCGACCGTCGCGAGCGTGTCCGATGCCTCGCCGCCCTGCGGCACGAGCCGCCAGCGGCGCGCGACGTCGACGACCACCGCGGAGTCGGCGCCGAGCAGACCGGCGACGCTGGCGCGCGACGCGCCGCCCGCCGCACCGAAGCGCCACGGCACGCCGAGCCGCGCGAGCGCCTGGTTGGCGGCGCCGAGCCGCGACGGATCGGACGGCGCGACGAGGAGCGCGGGGCGACGCCCGGCGAAGCCCGGCTCCGCGATCAGCACCGCGTCGGCACCCGCGCCCTCGCGCACGCGGCCCGCCTGGCGCAGCGCGTCGAGCGCCGTGACGACGAACGGCCCGACCGAGGGATCGACGCGCACCGCGGGCGGCGCGCCCGCCAGCACGGCGAAGTGGCGCACGTCGTCGCCGCGCAGCTCGTCCGGCTCGACGCTGACGGTGCCCGTGAGCCACCCCGTCGCCGCGGGACGCAGGACGACGCGCACCTCGCCGTCGGGCGGCGCCGTGCCGCGCGCTGAGCCGACCTCGCGACCGGCCGTGTCGGTGAGCAGCACGCGCCACGTCGCCGTGTCGCGCGACGCGAGGCGCGCCCAGGCCTCGCCCGCCGGCGACCAGCGCGCGGGGCGCGCGGCCGCGTCCACCACCGCGCGGTCGCGGGGCGCGTCGCCGGCGGGACGCACGACCAGCGTGTGCGCGGCGCCGACGTCCGCCGTGCGCGGCCACGCCGTCGCCTGGCCGTCGGTCACGACGACGACCGCCGGCGCGCCGCCGCCCGCGCCCTGCACCAGCGCGGCGGCGCGCGCCGCCGCGGCCGGGAGGTCGCCCGCACCGGCCAGCGGCGCGACGCGCGAGAGCGCCGCGCGCACGGCCGTCGCGCTGCCGCCGGTCACCTGACCGTCCGCGGTCACGAGCCAGACGCGATCGGTCGCGGCCGCGGCGTCGAGCACGCGCGCGGCCTCGGTGCGCAGCGCGTCGAGCACGGGGCGTCCGTCGGCGACCGCGGTCGTGCTGAGCGAGTTGTCGAGGACGACCGCGAGGGCCGTCGGCGCGTGTGACGCGGTCCGCAGGTTGGCCACGGGGCGCGCCGCGGCCAGCGCGACGAGCAGGATCGCCAGCACCCGCAACGCCATCAGCAGCCAGTTGCGGAGCCGCAGCTTGGCGCTGTTCTCCTGCTCCGCGCGGGCGAGGTAGCGCGCGGCCGGGAACTCGACGCGCGCGCCGATGCGGCGCCGCAGCAGGTGCAGCAGCAGCGGCACGGCGGCCGCGCCCGCGAGCGCGAGCCAGATGGGCGCGAGGAACTGCATCCGGCGCTAGCGGTGCTGGGCGGTCAGGGGACGCGGCTGCGCGCCGCGAAGGCGTGGCGCAGCGGGACGCCGAACGGCGCGTCGGTCGGGATCTGGACGTAGCGGGCGCCGAGCCGCGCGCACACCGAGCGCCAGTTGTCGAGCGCGGCGTCGACGGTCGCGCGGTAGGCGTCGCGCACCTCGCCGACGACGGCGGGCACCGCGAGCCCCGTCTCGGGATCCTCGAACACCGCCTCGCCCGCCATCATCGACAGGTCGCGCTCGGCCGGATCCATCACGTGCAGCACGGTGACGTCGTGCCCCGCGGCGCGCAGCCCGCGCAGCGACTCCTCGATCTCGGGACCGTCGACGAGCAGGTCGGAGACGAGGATCACCATGCCCGCGCGCCGCACGAGCCGCGACGCCTGCGCGAGCCCGAGGCCGGCCTTGGTGTCGCGCCCCGCGCCCGGCTCGGCGAGGCTGGCGAGGAGTCGGCGCCACTGCCCCGTGCGCGAGCGCGGCGGCACCACGCTGCGCACGGCCGCATCGAAGCGCACGAGCCCCACCGCATCGCGCTGCCGCAGCAGCAGGAGCGACAGCGCCGCGACCATCTGCTCGGCGTAGGCGAGCTTGGTCATGCGCGGGGTGCGGACGCCGCGGCCGCCCGCGGGCGCGCCGGTCCAGTCCATCGAGCGGCTGACGTCGAGCACCAGGGTCGCGCGGAGGTTCGTCTCCTCCTCGAACTGCTTCACCACCCAGCGGTCGGCGCGGGCGGCGATGCGCCAGTCGAGGTAGCGCAGGTCGTCGCCCGGCTGATAGGGGCGGTGCTCCGCGAACTCGACGGAGAAGCCGCGGCGCGGCGAGCGGTGGAGCCCCGTGATGAAGCCGTCGACCACCCAGCGCGCGACGATCTCCAGGCCGCCGAGGGCGGCGACGGACGCGGGGTCGAGCAGGTCGGCACGCAGGGCTGGCATCGGCGCGGGAAGCTACGCGCCGGCGCGAGCGCGGTGTAGGCCCGCGGGCGCGCTGACAGACGTTTGACGGTGACGTGCGTCATCCGGAGGTGACACACGTCGTCCCCGGACGAGGACGACGTCCGCGCCCGCGACCGCCGCGCGCGCGGGCCCGCAGCCGCCCTCTGGACAGGGCGCGCACCGCCCCGCATGCTCCCGCGATGGAAGTGAACCGCGAGGGGTACGAGGCGATGGCGGAGCGCCACCTGCGCGAGTGGAAGGAGGACACGCGGGTCCGGCGATGGTTCTGGATCCGCACGGCGATCGCGTGCTGGCTCTGCGCGATGCCGGGCTTCCTGATGGGCGCGTGGGCGTTCCACGTCACCGATCCGGAGCTCGGCGACATCCTCCTCAAGGGCGGGATGATCCTCGTCCCGATCGCGCTGCTGGTGGTGATCGGACGGGCGATCCACGTCGCGCACGAGCGCGGCTGGCTCTGACCGCGACGGGCGCCGACGAGCGGTCGACGCCGGCGCCCGAGACTTGCCACGAAACCGAGACGAGGCGGCGCATCCCGACGACGGGCGCGCCGCGGACGCAGGCCTCTCGCTCCCTCACCTGGCGCCATGCGCGCGGGACTCATGAGAGCACGCACCCTCCTCTCGACGGCGACGCTCCTGGCGAGCGCCGCCTGCATGTCCGTCCCGAAGCCCGAGACGGCGCCCGCGCCGGCCGTGTCCACCGGCGAGGCGCCGGGACTGGCGGTGTGGTCGTCCTCGTCGACGGGGCTGGTCGGCACGACGGCCGCCGGCACCACGTACTTCACGACCGATCGTGACGGCTACGCGGCGGCGTTCGCGGTCACGCGCGACGGGCGCCTGCGCGTCGTCTGGCCCGAGTCGCCGGAGGACCGCGGCGTGGTGCGCGCGGGCAAGACCTACCGCGCCAATGGCTCGTTCGCGCAGTACGGCGCCTGGCTCACCGGCGCGCGCAACGCCGTGCCGTACGTGTTCGTGCTGGTGTCCGACGAGCGGCCGGACCTCTCCCGCTTCGGCTCCGGCTCGAAGTGGAAGTACCAGGTGACCCTTGACAAGCTGGGCCGCGACGCCGAGGACGCGATCCAGAGCGTCGCGTCGATCGTGCTGCCCGGCCCGGACGCCAGCTACGCGGCCGACTACTCGTACATCTCGCCGCGACTGAGCGGCCAGGCGCAGATGCTCGCGCTGTACTGCGGCGTGCGCAACACGGACGCGCGGAACTACGACTACTTCCGCGACCTGTGGGCGACGTTCGACCCGTGGGACAACACGCTCGGCGCCATCTCGTTCGCGTCCGCCTGGAACTTCTGGCCGGGCTCGCTCTTCCCGTTCGGCACGAACCGCGGCTCGCTGGCGTTCTACGCCGACCGCGCGTCGCGCGCGAGCGCGGCGTTCTGGGGCGGCTGCCCGGCGTTCACGCCGTTCCGCAGCCTCGCGTACCGTCAGCAGTTCGCCTACGGCGTCCCGACCGTCGTGCAGCCGTACGCGCTCGCGCAGCCGCCCGTGTCCGCCCAGCCGCTCTCGCCCACCATGCAGGCGCCGGGCACCCCGGCCCCGGTGGACGACGGCTCCGGCAACAAGCCCGGTGACCGGCTGCGCGTGAAGCCGAGCCCGATCTTCGGCGGCCCGGGCATCGAGGCGATCGGTGGCACGGACGCCCGCGCGGAGCGTCAGGCGCGCTTCCGCGACCAGATGGAGACCCGCCGGCAGGAGCGCGGGCTGGGCGAGCGCGCCATGGAGCGCGGCGCCCTCGCGCGCGCCGAGCGGCTGGAGCGGGTGGACGTGGGCCGGCTCGAGACCCGGGTGCAGATGCTCGACCGCGTCGAGCGCGGGCTCGCGCCGAGCGAGCGCGGCGCAGGTCGCGCCGGCACGTACGGCCGCGCCGGCCGCTTCGGCGACGACGGCTTCGGCGGACGCGGAATGGTCGGCGTGCCGAGGGGCGTCGAGCGCGGGCTGAGCGACCGGTCGTCCAGCCCCGGCGTGGTCGGCGCGGCGCGCAGCGACGGCGGTACGGGGAGCGCCCCACAGGCGAATCCGGGTAGCCGCACGGAGGGCGGCGAGTCGCGCGGCGGCACGGTCAGCGAGGCCAAGAGCCGGACGCCGTAGGCGCCAACCGCCTCCGGGGCGGGAGTCGCCCGCCCCCGATCGGCCCCGCGCGGTTGGAACGCCGCGCGGGGCCGCTATATTCCGGAGCCACACCGGCTTGCGCGCGCCGCGCGCGGCCGGCGGCACGCGCGCCGGGCCCGCTCCCCGCGGAGCCGCCCGGCGCGCGGCCGTCTCCTCCTTCCGGCTCCATCCGTTGCAGCTCGACCACATCCGCAACTTCTGCATCGTCGCCCACATCGATCACGGCAAGTCGACGCTCGCCGACCGCCTGATCGAGCACACGGGCATGCTGCAGAAGCGCGAAATGAAGGCCCAGGTGCTCGACACGCTCGACCTCGAGCGTGAGCGCGGCATCACCATCAAGCTGAACGCCGTCCGCATGAGCTACACGGCGGCGGACGGCTCGGCGTACGAGCTGAACCTGATCGACACCCCCGGCCACGTGGACTTCACGTACGAGGTGTCGCGGTCGCTCGCCGCCTGCGAGGGCGCCGTGCTGGTGGTGGACTCCAGCCAGGGCATCCAGGCGCAGACGCTGTCCAACCTGTTCCTGGCGATGGACGCGGGGCTGGAGATCATCCCCATCGTCAACAAGATCGACCTCCCCGGCGCGGAGCCCGACCGCCGCGCACAGGAGGTGGCCGACCTGCTGGGCATCGATCCGGACGAGATCATCCGCGTCAGCGCGAAGGAAGGGATCGGCATCCCGGAGCTGCTGGAGCGCATCGTCGAGAAGGTGCCGGCGCCGACGGGCAACCCCGACGGCCCGCTGCGCGCGCTGATCTACGACTCGTACTACGACAAGTACCGCGGCGCGATCCCGAGCGTGCGCGTCGTGGACGGCGTGCTGAAGCCGAGGATGCAGATCACCTTCGGCACCAACGACGCGGTCTACGAGGTCGCCGAGGTGGGGTACAACCAGCTGCGCCAGGTGAAGGCCGACCAGCTGGGCCCGGGCGAGGTGGGCTACGTGGTGGCGAGCGTGCGCTCCGTGAAGGAGACGCGCGCCGGCGACACGGTGTTCGACGCCACGAACAAGGCGACCGAGGCGCTGCCGGGCTACCAGGAGGTGCGCTCGTTCGTGTTCGCGGGCATCTACCCGACGGACACGCAGCAGTACGAGCTGCTGCGCGACGCGCTGGAGAAGCTGCAGCTGAACGACGCGTCGCTGCAGTACGAGCCGGAGACGTCGACGGCGCTGGGCTTCGGCTTCCGCTGCGGCTTCCTCGGGCTGCTGCACATGGAGATCGTGCAGGAGCGGCTGGAGCGCGAGTACGACCTCGATCTCGTCACGACGGTGCCGAGCGTGGAGTACATCGTGCACCTCACCGACGGCTCGACGACGCAGATCGAGAACCCGTCGCTGATGCCGCCGGCGGGCGTCATCGCGTCGGTGGAGGAGCCGTACGTGAAGGCGCGCATCATGGCCCCGAAGGACTACATCGGGCCGCTGATGACGCTGGGCACGGAGCGGCGCGGGGTCTACAAGAACATGACGTACCTGGACCAGGAGCGCGTCGAGTTCGACTGGGAGTTCCCGCTGGCGGAGATCATCCTCGACTTCTTCGACAAGATGAAGACGGTGTCGCGCGGCTACGCGTCGCTCGACTACGAGATGCTCGGCTACCGCGAGAGCGATCTGGTGCGCCTGGACATGCTGATCAACGGCGACCCGATCGACGCGTTCTCGGTCATCATCCACAAGGACAAGGCCTACGAGTGGGGGCGGAAGATCGCCGACAAGCTCAAGGACCTGATCCCGCGGCAGCTGTTCGAGGTGGCGATCCAGGCTGCGATCGGCCAGAAGGTGATCGCGCGCACGACCGTGAAGCCGCTGCGCAAGGACGTGCTGGCGAAGTGCTACGGCGGCGACATCTCGCGGAAGCGCAAGCTCCTGGAGAAGCAGAAGGAGGGGAAGAAGCGGATGAAGCAGGTGGGCGCGGTGGAGATCCCGCAGGAAGCCTTCCTCGCCGTCCTCCAGGTCGAGTAGTCGGTTCGCGAGCGCGGGACGGGGCTTCGGTTTCCGTCCCGCGCTCTTTTTTGGGGAGGGTCGTACCGTGGCGGGGCGCGACGCGGGCGTGCTCCGGCTCCCAGTGATCGCGGCCGCTGCGGAGCCCCCGATGGCTGCGCATCGGGTCTCCTTGCTGCGATCACGGGTCGCCTGCGCGCGCCCGCGTCGCGCCACGCCCCACGGATCCTCGCCCGCGCGTCGTTCACGCAGCACGCAGCACGCAGCACGCAGCACCCAGCACGCAGCCTCACTATCCGTCGTCCGCAGCCCTTCCTCCGTGTCCGCTCGCGCCACACCGGCTCCGACGCAAGCGTCGCTCGTCGTCCAGACGTCGTTCCTGGGCGACGTCGTGCTGACGACGCCGCTGATCGCGGCGCTGGGGCGGCGCGGGCCGGTGGACGTGGTGGTGCGGCCCGACGCGGCGGCGCTGCTGCGCAGGCATCCGGACGTGCGGCAGGTGATCGTGTACGACAAGCGCGGCAAGGACCGCGGCGTGCGCGGGATGCTGCGCGTCGCGCGGGCGATCCGCGCGCTGCCGGGGCCCGACGGCGTGAGCGAGTGGGGGCCGCGCGATCGGGTGGCGTACATGGCCCAGGGGTCGCCGCGCAGCGCGGCGCTCGCGCTGCTGGGTGGGTGCGCCGAGCGCGTGGGGTTCGACTCGTCGCGGCAGGCGCGCCCGCTGTACACGCGCATCGTCGCGTTCGACCCGTCGCGCCACCACGCGGCGCGCCTCTGGTCGCTGGCGGCCGCCACGGAGGACGCGGGCGTGGAGGTGCCGGCGCCCCGGCTCGCACCCGGCGCCGACGAGGTGACGGCGGTGGACGGGGCGCTCGGCGAGCTGGCGGCGGGCGGGTTCGTGGCCGTGGCGCCGGGCAGCGTGTGGGCGACCAAGCGGTGGCCCGAGTATCCGGCGCTGGCCGCGGCGCTGGCGGCCGATCTCCCGGTCGTCGTGGTGGGTGGCCCTGGGGATCGCGAGCTGGCGGCAGCGATCGTGGCCGCGTGCCCGCCCGGCCGCGCGCTCGACGTCACGGGGCGGCTCTCGCTGCTCGCGTCGACCGAGCTGCTGCGCCGCGCCGCGCTGCTGGTGACCAACGACTCCGCGCCGCAGCACCTCGCGTCGGCGGTGGGGACTCCCACCCTGACTATCTTTGGGCCGACGGTGCCGGAGTTCGGGTTCGGGCCGCTCGCGCCGGGCAGCCGCACGGCCGGCGTGGCGGGCCTCGTCTGCCGGCCGTGCGATCCGCACGGGCCGGCCCGGTGCCCGCTGGGCCACTGGCGGTGCATGCGCGAGCAGGGCGCGGACGCGATCGTCGCGCTGGCCCGCGCGCAGCTCCGCGAGCCGCGCCCCTCGTCCACCTGACCGCCCGCCGTCTCCACGCCGCTCCATCGCACTGCTTCCATCATGACCACGCCTCCCCCTTCCCGCCTCCCGGTCGCCTCGGCGCCGGCGAGCGACGCCCGCCGGTACGTCATCGGCGTGGATCTCGGCGGCACCAACATCGTCGTCGGCGCGATGCCCGAGGACGGGAGCCGCGAGATCGGCGTGCGCTCGCAGCCGACGCGCGCCGAGCAGGGATCGGACGCGGTCGTGGACCGCATCTGCGAGATGATCGAGGCGGTGATCACG
The DNA here is from genome assembly GCF_030159095.1 of Roseisolibacter agri. Classification (NCBI taxonomy): domain Bacteria; kingdom Pseudomonadati; phylum Gemmatimonadota; class Gemmatimonadia; order Gemmatimonadales; family Gemmatimonadaceae; genus Roseisolibacter; species Roseisolibacter agri. Next base: position 479,203 of record NZ_BRXS01000007.1, on the reverse strand, counting down.
GACGCGCGCGCCGAGGAGGGGATGCCGCGCGAGGCGTTCCTTGGGGTCGGCGTGGGCGCGCCGGGGCCGCTCGACCGCGAGCGCGGGATCGTCGTCGTGGCGCCGAACCTCGGCTGGCGCGACCTGCCGCTGCGCGACCTGATCGGCGAGCGCGTGGGCCTCGCCGCGACGCTCGACAACGACGCGAACTGCGCCACGCTCGGCGAGTGGTGGACCGGCGCGGCGAAGGGCGGCCGCAACGTCGTCGGCATCACCATCGGCACGGGCATTGGCGGAGGGCTGATCCTCGACGGGCGCCTGTACCACGGCTCCTCCGACGTCGCCGGCGAGATCGGGCACACGACCATCGACTCCAACGGGCGCCGCTGCAAGTGCGGCAACTACGGCTGCCTGGAGGCGTACACGTCCGGTCCCAACATCGCGCTGCGCGCGCGCGAGGCGCTGGAGAGCGGCGAGCGGTCGATCCTCCCCGAGCTCGTGGGCGGAGAGCTCGCTCGCATCACGGCGGCCACGGTGTACGAGGCGAGCGAGCGCGGCGACGCGCTGGCGCGCGAGGTCGTGCGCGACACAGCCCGCTTCCTGGGCGCGGGGATCGCGAACCTGCTGAACGTCTTCAACCCGGACGTCGTCGTGATCGCGGGCGGCGTGACGCAGGCGGGCGACGCGCTGTTCGAGCCGCTGCGCGCCGAGGTGCGGCGCCGGGCGTTCAAGCCGGCGGTGGAGGCGTGCCGCATCGTGCCCGGGACGCTGCCGGGCACCGCGGGCGTGGTGGGCGCGGTCGCCACCTTCCTGCAACAGCGCGATCGGTGATCGCACCCGCAGCGGACACCGGCGTCGGGCCGACGCCGCGCAAGCGTCGGCTCGGCGTCATCGGGACGTTCGTGTGGGACGTGATCCACGGCCGGGACGTGCGGTCGGCGCCGATCGAGGAGTGGGGCGGCATCACGTACGCGCTGGGCGCGCTGGACGCCGCGCTCCCCGACGACTGGGAGATCGTGCCCGTGATGAAGGTCGGGTTCGACCGCTACCAGCAGGCGCACGGGTTCCTGCGCACGCTGACGCGGCTCGCGCCCGACGCGTCGCTGGTGGAGGTGCCGTACCCGAACAATCGCGTCGAGCTGTTCTACTACAGCAGCGAGCGACGCAGCGAGGTGCTGCACGGCGGCGTGCCGGGGTGGACGTGGCTCGGGCTCGCGCCGCTCATCGGGCAGCTGGACGCGCTGTACGTGAACTTCATCTCGGGGTTCGAGATGGACCTCGAGACGGCGCAGCTGCTGCGGCAGCACTTCAAGGGCGTGATGTACGGCGACCTGCACTCGCTGCTGCTCGCGGTGCAGCCGGGCGGGCTGCGCACGCCGCGCCCGCTGCCGAACGTGGCCGAGTGGTGCCGCTGCTACGACCTGCTGCAGGTGAACGAGGACGAGCTGGCGCTGCTCGCGCCCGACCCCATGGCGCTCGCGGCGACGGCGCTCGCCAACGGCGTGCGGTCGCTGCACGTCACGCTCGGCAAGCGTGGCGCGGCGTACTTCGCGCAGCCGGACTTCGATGGCCTGGCGACGGGCGGCGCGCTCGATCTCGCGGGCGGTCCGGCGCGCGCCGCGGCACGCGCGGACGTCGTGTCGGGCGTCGGCGGCGCGGCGCTCGGCCCGGTGCGCACGGCGCTCGTTCCCGGCGTGGCGGCGCGTGGCGGCGATGGCGACCCGACCGGGTGCGGCGACGTCTGGGGCGCCACCCATTTCTCGCACCTGCTCGCCGGTGCTACCTTGTCCGACGCGCTGGCGGCCGCGAACGCGGCGGCGGCGCGCAACGTCGAGCACCGGGGCGCCTCGGGGCTGGCGGCGTTTCTTCGGGGCCAGCTGTCGCTGCCCTGACCTCTCGACGCTCAGCGCTCCGCGCTCGGCGCTCGGCCCGTTCGCACGGCGATGCGAGCGCCGAGCGCGGAGCGCCGAGCGTACACTGAGTCCCCCGCCCTCCCCCGTGTCCTCCGTCCTCACCGTCCCGCCGTCGCTCGACGAGGCCGCGTTCGAGCAGGTGATCGCGCAGCTGGCGGACATGCCGGCGGACGACCGCCTGCTCGTGGACGCGCGGCACGTGCGCTGGGCGTCGCCCTACGGGCTCACCGCGCTGCTCGCGCTGGCGCAGGCGCGCGAGGTGCGGCCGGCGTTCGCGCCGCCCGAGGCCGACGACACGCTGTCGTACTGGGCGCGCACGGGCTTCTTCCGGCACGCCGAGCAGCTGTACGACTTCGGGCGCCCGGTGCCGCGCGCGCGCACGACGGGCGAGTCGAGCGTTCTGCTCGAGATCACGGCGATCCGCCAGGCCGGCGACGTGCACGACATCGTCGGGCAGATCCAGGAGCGGTCGCAGGCGATCCTGCACGACCAGCTCGGGCTGGACAACCGCGCGACGATCCGCTTCTCGATGGCCCTCTCCGAAGCGTGCCAGAACGTCGTGGAGCACGCGGGACGCGGCGGGTGGGTCGCGGTGCAGACGTACACCTGGAAGAAGCGCCTCGGGCGCCGCGTGGTCGTGATCGCGGTGTGCGACGCGGGCATCGGCTTCCGCAAGTCGCTGGAGAGCAACCACGCGCGGCCGCGCGGCGACCGATGGGACGACGGGATGGCGCTGGAGCAGGCGGTGCTGCGCAACGTGAGCCGGTTCACCGACAAGGGCCGTGGCCAGGGTCTTGCCGGCATCCGGTCGTTCGTGCACAAGTGGTCGGGCAAGTTGAGCGTGCGCAGCGGGACCGCGCGCATCGCGCTGGTGCCGGACTGGGACGACGATCCGGCGCTGCTCGAGTCGCTGCCGACGTTCCCGGGCGCGCAGGTGCAGATCACGATCCCCGCCGCCGCGCCGCAGACGCCCGCGACGCCGGCCCGCGGGAGCGCCGCGGCGAGCCGCCTGGAGCTGCTGTGATCCACCATCACATCGACCTGGGCTCGGTGCTGCGCGGCACCGTGTGCGAGCTTTACTCGAACCTCGTCACGCGCCCGACAGGCGTCGCCGTGCGCACCGAGATCGAGCGCGCGATCGCCGCGGCGGGCGTGCGCACGGTGACGGTCATCGACTTCTCGCAGGTGACGCTGCTCGACTTCAGCTGCGCCGACGAGATCGTGGCGAAGCTGATGCTGCGCTCCGTCGAGGACGCGGCGCGCACGATCGAGGCGGCGGCGCCCGAGGGCTACTTCGTGTTCCGCGGCATCTGCGACCGCCACCTGGACGCGATCGAGGCGGTGCTGGAGCGCCACGGGCTGGCGATCGTCGCGATGCTCGACGGCGTGCCGCAGCTGGTGGGCGAGGTCGATCCGGAGGAGCGCGTGGCCTGGGACCGCCTGCGCGCGCTGGGCGCCTGCGACGAGGCCGCGCTGGCCCGCGTGCTGGCCGGCGACCTGGCCGAGGCGCCCACCGGCGAGGCCGCGACGGCCGCCGCGGCGCGCGCCGCGGAGCTGCTCGAGCGCCTGTGCGCCCGCCGACTGGCGATGCGGGTGGAGGGGGGCTGGGCGGCCGTCGGCGCGCGGCTGGACGTCGCGCCCGAGCCGGGACCCGCCTCCGGGAGGGCGGCGTGAGCCCGCTCTACAAGCGCCCGCAGAGCGCCCGCCCGATGCGCGTGGCGCACTTCCAGGCCACGCGCCTCTCGGACCCGGAGCGCGGCCCGCAGGTGCGCATCAACGCCGACGAGGCGAAGCAGCGCATGCTGGAGGACGGGGAGCTGGTGATCGTCGAGGGGCCCCGCCGGCAGCAGCTGGCGACGCTGCTGATCGACGACACGCTGAAGCGGGGCGACGTCGCGGTCCGTGACGTGGCCGGCGTCGCGCCGTCTGAGATCGTGTACATCCTCAAGCCCGACCTCGACGCCCCTCCCGAGGTCGGCCGCTTCGTCTGACCCGGCGCCCCGCGCCCGCCCCGCCGCCGCATGACCACCCACGCGCCCGACACCATCGCCGCCGCGCTCCCCGCGCCCGGCCTCTCGACGCTCGCCCTCCACGGCGACCGGCCGCACGCCGACGTCCTGGGCGAGGGCCACGTGCCCGTGGTGTCGCCGCTCGTGCAGTCGGTGAACTTCCACCAGCCGCAGGGCACGGGCGATGGGCTGAAGTACACGCGCTACGGCAACACGCCCAACGCCGAGATCGTGCAGCGGCGGCTGGCGCGGCTGGAGCGCGCCGAGGACGCGCTGGTCCTCAGCAGCGGGATGGGCGCGACCGCGTGCGCGCTGCTCGCGCTGCTGCGGCCGGGCGACCACCTGGTGTCGAGCGCCTGGATCTACGGCGGCACGCACAAGCTGTTCACGCAGGAGTTCGCGGCGCTCGGCATCGAGGTGACGTTCGTCGACCCGATGCACTCGCGCGGGTGGCGGCAGGCGCTGCGCCCGTCGACGCGCGCGGTGTTCGTCGAGAGCCCGGTGAACCCGACGACGCGCGTGCTCGACCTGCGGCCGCTGGCCAAGCTGACGCGCGAGATCGGCCTCGCGCTGGTCGTCGACTCGACGTTCGCGAGCCCCGTGAACTTCCGGCCGCTGGAGCACGGCGCCGACGTCGTGATCCACTCGGCGACGAAGTACCTCAACGGGCACCACGACGTCCTCAGCGGCGCGGTGATGGGCGCGGCGCCGTTCATCGAGGAGGTGCGCCAGAAGATGGCGGTCTGGGGCCAGGCGCCCGACCCGTTCGCGTGCTGGCTGCTGGAGCGCGGGCTGAAGACGCTCGACGTGCGCGTGCGCCGGCAGAACGAGAACGCGCTCGCGCTCGCGCAGTGGTGCGAGCAGCATCCCGCGATCGGCCGCGTGCACTACCCCGGCCTCGCGTCGCATCCGGACCACGCGCTCGCCACCGAGATCCTGGACGGCTTCGGCGGCATGATGGCGATCGAGCTGGCGGGCGGCGGCGCGGCGGCCGACCGCTTCGTGCGCGCACTGCGCGTCTTCGCGCACGCGCCGTCGCTGGGCGGCGTCGACTCGCTGCTCAGCGAGCCGCGCTTCTCGTCGCATGCGCACATGACGTCCGAGGCGCGCGCCGCCATCGGCATCCCCGACGGGTTCCTGCGCGTGAGCGTCGGCATCGAGAACGTCGAGGACCTCATCGCCGACGTCGAGCAGGCGCTCGGCGCCTGACGCGCGGCGTGCCGTACCGGAGGTCGCAGTGCTGCGCTACCTGAACGTCGTCAAGGAGTATCCGCGCAGCGGGACCGCGCTGCACGGCGTCTCGTTCCACCTCGCGAAGGGCGAGTTCGCGTTCCTCACGGGCCCCAGCGGCTCGGGCAAGAGCTCCCTGCTGAAGCTCGCGTACCTCGAGGAGCGGCCGACGAAGGGCGAGGTGCGCGTCGCCGGCCAGAGCGCGAGCAGCGCGCGCTCGCGCGACGTGGCCATGCTGCGCCGCAAGCTGGGCGTGGTGTTCCAGGACTTCCGCCTGCTCCCCGACCGCAGCGCCGAGGCGAACGTGGCGTTCGCGCTGGAGGTGACCGGCGCGCCGCAGGGCGCGATCCGCGACCGCGTGGCGCGCGCGCTGGCGCAGGTCGGGCTGGCGGCGAAGGGCACGAGCCTGCCGCACGAGCTGTCGGGCGGCGAGCAGCAGCGCGTCGCGATCGCGCGCGCGCTGGTGAACCGCCCGCTGCTGCTCCTGGCCGACGAGCCCACGGGCAACCTGGACGACCGTGCGGCGCGGGGCGTGTACCAGCTGCTGCGCGAGATCAACGCGGGCGGCACGGCGGTGCTGATGGCGACGCACAACTCGGAGCTGGTGAAGCGCGCGGACCTGCGCGTGCTGGAGCTGCATCGCGGCCGGCTGGTGTTCGACTCCGCCGAGGGCGGCGCGAGCACGCCCGCCGCCGACGCGGTGGCCGCGGCGCTGGACGAGGTGCGGCGCCGCGAGACGCCGCCGCACGGAGGGCTGCCGTGAGCCGCGTGCTGAAGGAGGCGCTGCTGAGCTGGCGGCGCGCGCCGCTGCTCGGCGCGCTCGGCGTCGCGACGATCGCGTTCTCGCTCTTCTCGCTCGGCCTGTTCGGGCTGGTCGCGGTGAACATCCGCCACGCGCTGGCGGAGGTGGAGGCGCGCGTCGAGATCCGCGCCTTCGTGCGCGACAGCGCCGACGACGCGGCGGTGATGGCCGACGCGTCGACGCTGCAGCGGCTGCCGCAGGTCGCGACGGTGACCTACGTCTCGCCGGGCGAGGCGCTGGACCGCGCGCGGCGCGAGCTGGGCGAGTTCCGCGACGTGTTCGACGCCGCGGTGCTGCCGGCGTCGCTGGAGATCCGGCTGCGCGAGGGCCACCGCGATCCGACGAGCGTCGAGACGGTGGCCGCGCAGGTGCGCGCCGCGCCGTCGGTGGAGGAGGTGCGCTACGGCGAGGAGTGGGTGCGCAAGCTCTCGCGCATCCGCTCGGTGGCCGCGGTGACGGGCCTGGCGCTCGGCCTGCTGTTCGGGGGCGCGGCGGCGATCATCGTCAGCGCGACGATCCGCATGTCCGTCCTGGCGCGCGCGAAGGAGATCCAGATCATGCGACTGGTGGGCGCGACCGACTGGTTCGTGCGCCTGCCCTTCCTGCTCGACGGCGCGCTGAAGGGGATGGCGGGCGGCGCGCTGGCGCTGCTGCTGACGTGGGTCGCGCACACGATGGTGAGCCGCTACGTCGTGCAGACGACCTTCCTGCCGCCCATCGCGGCGACCGCCGGCGTGGTCGCGGGCGGGGTGCTCGGGCTGCTCGCGAGCACGCTCTCGGTGGGCCGGCAGCTGCGCCGCGTGAGCGGCGACCGGCGCCGCTGGCAGTGATGCGCGGCGGGGCCCGCGCGGCGTGGACGGCCGCGCTCCCGGCGCTGCTGCTGGCGGCGCCGGCGATCGCGCAGCAGCCGCCCAGCGCGGCGGCGCGCGTGCGCGCTCAGCGCGAGGAGCTGGAGCGGGTGCGGCAGGAGCGCAGCGCGCTGGAGGCGCGCATGAAGACGCTGCAGTCCACCGCGCACGACCTGCGCGAGGAGGTCGCGAACCTCGACCGCCAGGCGGACGCGACGTCGCGGCTGGTGGCGGCGCTCGACCGGCAGCTGCTGACGATCGACGACGAGGTGCAGGACGCGACGACGCGGCTGGAGCGCGCCGAGCGCGAGCTGTCGACGAAGCAGATCGGCCTGCGGCGGCGCCTGGTGGAGATCTACAAGCGCGGCCCGCTCTGGGAGGCGGAGGCGTACCTCTCGGCCGCGTCGTTCGGCGACCTGGTGGCGCGCTACAAGTACCTCCACGAGCTGGCGCGCCGCGACCGCTCGCTGGTGCGGCGCGTCGAGGAGCTGCGCAACACGGTCGCGGGCCAGCGCGCGCTGCTCGTGCAGCTGCAGGGCGAGCTGGCGCGCAACCGCGCCGACAAGTCGGCGGAGGAGCAGCGCATGCGCGCGCTGGAGTCGGCGGGCGCGCGCAACCTGCGGCAGGTGCAGGAGCAGGCCGATCGCACGCGGCAGCGCCTGGCGCAGATCGCGCGCGACGAGCAGCGCATCGCGGGGCTGATCTCGAGCCTCGAGAGCGCGCGCCGCCGCGCCGAGACGCGGCCGAACGCGCGGCCCGCGGCGCCCAGCACGCTGAAGACGAGCGACCTCGGGCGGCTGGACTGGCCGGTGAACGGCACCCTGCTCTACCGCTTCGGCCGCGTGCGCAACGCGAACAACACGACGACGCGGTGGAACGGCGTCGGCATCGGCGCGCCGGAGGGCACGGCCGTGAAGTCCGTGGCATCGGGCGAGGTGATGGTCGCGGAGCCGATCGGCACCTACGGGCTGACGGTGATCGTGCAGCACGGCGGCGGCGACTACTCGGTGTACGGCTCGCTCGGGCGCGCGGACGTGCGGAAGGGCCAGACGGTGACGAAGGGCCAGACGGTCGGCACGGTGGGCGCCGCCGACCCGGAGATGCCCGCGCACCTGCACTTCGAGGTGCGGCCGCAGGGGCGGGCGGTGGATCCGCTGGAGTGGCTGCAGCGGCGCCGCTGACGCCGGCGCCGCGGGCCATCGTGGCCCTTATCTTTCGAGCATGACCCTCCCCTCCCTCCTCGGCGCCCACGTCTCCTCCGCCGGCGGCACCCCGCAGGCCCCGCCGCGGGCGCACGCGATCGCCGCCACGGCGCTGCAGCTGTTCACCAAGCAGGCGAACCGCTGGGCGGAGCGCGACTGCGCGGACGACGAGTGCGGCGCGTTCGGCACCGCGCTGTCGGCGACCGACGTGCGCACGACGGTCTCGCACGACAGCTACCTGATCAACCTCGCGTCGCCCGACCCGACGCTGCGCGCGCGCTCGATCGAGAGCTTCGCGGCCGAGCTGCGGCGCTGCGGATCGCTCGGGATCGACCTGCTGGTGTCGCACCCCGGCAACTACATGGACGAGCGCGAGGCGGGGCTGGCGCGCAACGCCGACGCGATCGCCGAGGCGCTGGAGATGGTGCCCTGCCGCACGATCCTGTGCCTGGAGACGACGGCAGGCGCGGGCACGGTGCTGGGCGCGAGCTTCGAGGAGCTGGCGGCGATCATCGACCGGCTGCCGGCGCACCTGCAGCCGCGCGTCGGCGTGTGCCTCGACACCTGCCACGTCTACTCGGCCGGCTACGACCTCGCGAACGACTACGACGGCGTGTGGGCGCGCTTCGAGGACACGCTCGGCATGGACCGGCTGAAGGTGCTGCACCTGAACGACTCGAAGACGCCATTCGGGTCGCGGAAGGACCGCCACGAGCTGATCGCGGAGGGGTCGATCGGGGAGGGGGCGTTCCGTCGCCTCATGACCGACGCGCGGCTGGCGCACGTGCCGAAGATCCTCGAGACACCGAAGGGTGACGACGCCACGGTCACGGACTCGCGCATGATCGCGCTGCTCAGGTCCTACGAAGCGGCGGGCTGACTTCGCGCGAACGGGCCGGCTCCTCGTGGGGCCGGCCCGCTCGCGTTTCTGGATCGTCGCGCCGGCTCGCGACGTCGCGAACGGGCCTCGGCTCCCAGCGATCTCGCACTGCGGAGCCTCGAATGCTGCGCTTCGAGTCTCCTTGGCGATCTCGCAGGTCGCCTGCGCCCACCCGCGACGGCGCCGTCGATCAGGAAGGCGCGAGATGCCGAGTGTCGTAACGCTCGACGCTCAACGCTCGCCGCTCGACGCTCTGACGGCCCGCGCGCTCAGAGTCGCGACGCGGGCCGGAAGGTCGCGACGCTCAGAACTGGACGCGATAGACCAGCGCCAGGTTCCGTCCCGGGCTCCGCGCGAAGCTCTTGATGCGGCTCGACGCGTCGAAGTACGACTCGTCCAGCAGGTTGTCGGCGCGCAGCGTGATCGAGTGCAGCGCGGCGCCCTGCAGCAGCGTGTAGCCGAGGCTCGCGTTCACCAGCGTGTAGCCGGCGGTCTGGAGGTCGACGCACGGCACGCCGACCGAGCCGGGCTCCGTCTCCGTCGCGCCGTCGCCCGCGCGGCCGCAGGCGACCTGCGACGTGCGGTCCTGCGCGAACGCGTGGCGCGTCTCCGCGCTGGCGGTGAAGCGGCCGGCCTCGTAGCGCGCGATCGCGCCCAGGCGCGCCGGCGGGAGGTACGGCAGCGCGCCGCCCGCGCGGAACTCGCCGCGCACGACGTCGCCCATCGCGCCCAGCACCACGCGCGGCGCGACGACCACCTCGACGCGGCCCTCGGCGCCGAACAGGTGCGCGTCGCGCTGCGTGAACTCGTTGAGCGGCACCGCGCCGGGCGTGCCGGCCGTCGCGGGCTCGCCGGTCTCCTCGTCCACCACGCCCACGATCGACGGCGTGATGTAGTCGTCGATCGCGTTGTAGTAGCCCGAGACCGACGCGTCCACGCGGCCGCGCTGCGCGCGCAGCACGGCGTCGACGCCCATGTTGGTCTCCGCGCGCAGGTCGCTGCGGCCGACGTCGAACGTCCCGACCGCGGCGTGGAAGGCGTTTGAGAACAGCTCCTCGACGGTCGGCGCGCGGAACGCCCGCGCCGCGCTCACGCCGAGCGAGACGCGCGGCGCCAGCGGCACGCTGACGCCCACCGAGCCGGAGCCGCTCGTGAAGGTGCGCGTCGTGCCCGGCCCGAACTTCTCGACGTCGTCGCGCGACCGGATGCGGAACGCGTCCAGCCGCGCGCCGACCTGCAGCCGCACGCCCTCCTCGTCGTGGTCGTCGGCGCCGTGCTCGCCCGCGCCCGTCAGCGGCAGCTCCTGATACAGGAACAGCCCACCGCTCGTCGTCGTCGCCGCAGGCGTCAGCGCCTCCTCGCCGCGCGCCTCGTACTGCCGGAAGAGTCCCTGCAGCCCGATCGACCCGTCCAGCCGGCCGATGCGGGTCTTCGACGTCAGGTTCGCGGTCTGGGTGCGCAGGTCGAAGGTCGTCGCGACGGCGCCGTCCTCCTCGACCTCGTCGTGCGTGTACCACTGCGCCGAGCCCTCGGCCCGCACGTAGCGGATCGCGCCGGCGCCGAAGGTGTGGTCGGCCTTGCCGCGCAGCTCGTGGCGCCGGCCCTCGATGCGGGCGCGCTCGCCGCCCGGCACCGTCGGCAGGCCGTAGTCGAAGCCGTTGGTGCCGAGCGACAGCCCGCCGCGCCACGCGTCGCTGACGTGCGCGAGGCTCACGAGCCCGTTGTGCCCACGGTTGTCGCTGTTCTCCAGCCGCGCGCGGCCGCCCTGGTACATGTCGTCCGCGCGGCGGACGCCGCCGCGCGCGACCAGCGCCAGCGAGCCGCCGAGCGGCAGCGTCACGCCGCCCGCTACGCCGCCGCCCGGCGTGGCCGATTCGGCCTGCCCGGCCAGGTAGCCGTCGCGGTGCGTGGGCAGCTCGGTGGGGATGTCGTTCGTGATGACGTTGACCACGCCGCCGAGCGCGCTCGTGCCGTAGAGCAGCGACGCCGGGCCGCGCACGACCTCGATGCGGCTGGCGGTCAGCGGGTCGATCGAGAGGCCGTGATCGGACGACGACGAGGAGAGGTCGCCGGCGCGGCCGCCGTCCTGGAGGACGAGGATGCGCTCGCCCGAGAGGCCGCGGATCACCGGCGTGCTGGCCGCCGGGCCGTTGAAGCGGGCCGAGAGCCCGGGCTCGTTGCTCAGCGTCTGCGCCACGCTGGCGCCCAGGTTCCGGCCGAGCTCCTTGCCCGAGAGGTCGACGGTGCTCTGCGTGATCCGGAGCGGGTCGGCGCCCAGCGGGGTCGCGGTGACGACGACGTTGGCGAGGCGAAGCGCCGTCCGGCGCATCACGATGCTCACCTGGATGTCGGGCCCCTCGGTCGCCGGGATGACGGCGTCGGCGTCGGCGCGGGCGTAGCCGAGGAGGATCGCGTCCAGGTGGTAGCGCCCGGGGCCGAGGCCCCGGAAGGCGAAGCGGCCCTGGGCGTCGGTGGTGACGACGCGGTTGACGCCCGAGACGACGACCTGGACGTCCGCGATGGGGGCGCCGGCGGTGTCGCGGACGACGCCCACGATGCCGGGTGGTGCCACCGCGGCGGCGCGGCTCGCGGGCGGAGCGGCCGGCGCGGGCGGGTTGCCGTCCGGCGACTGGGCCGCGGCCGGCGCGGCCAGCAGCGTGGTGCCGGCGGCCGCGAGGGCGAGCGCGCCGAGGGAGCGGCGCGGGGAAGTTCGGTGCATTGCGGGAGGCGTGCGGAGTCGGCGGGCAGCCGCCCCGGTCGGCGCCGGATGCGCCATGGGCGGGCCCACGGGTGTTCACGGCCGTCGCTCACGCGGAGCGGCGGCGGGACTCAGCAGCCTGGAGGTGCCCTGGCGGCGGGAAGGACGCGCGGCGCGAGCGCGAGCGCGTGGTCCGGGGCCCGGGCGGCGGGGACGCGCGCCGGCGCGGGCTCGAACGGGAGGCCGGACGACGCCGGCTCGGCCGCCACCGACAGGTAGGCGCAGAGGGCGCACTCCGTCGCGTGGACGGGTGGGCAGCCCTCGTGCTGGCGGTCCTCGATGTGGACCACCACCGGCCGCCCCCCACCCGCGAGCGCCAGCATGCCGTCGGCCACCGCGGCGGCCGCCGGCGATGCCGACTGGACCAGCGCGAGGACGACCGCGAGGACGCGGAGGAGGAAGGGGAAGCGGCGCGGCATCTCGGACACGAAGCTAGTCGGCGTGCAGGTCTCGTGCGGGAGTGACGTGGCGGTCGCGAGCGGGTGTGCTCCTGATCACGCGGGAGCACGCGCTATCTTGCGCGCCATGAAACGCGATGACGCCCTCGAGTACCACGCCCGCGGCCGCCCCGGCAAGATCGCCGTCGTCCCGACCAAGCCTCTTACGAACCAGCGCGACCTGGCGCTGGCGTATTCGCCGGGCGTGGCCGAGCCGTGCCTCGAGATCCAGAAGAACCCCGAGGACGCCTACCGCTACACCGCCAAGGGCAACCTGGTCGCGGTGGTGACCAACGGGACCGCCGTGCTCGGCCTCGGCAACATCGGGGCGCTGGCCGGCAAGCCCGTGATGGAGGGCAAGGGCAACCTGTTCAAGCAGTTCGCGGATCTGGACTGCTTCGACCTCGAGATCGGCTCCGAGAGCCCGGACGACGTCATCCGCTTCTGCCAGCTGCTGGAGCCGACGGTCGGCGGGATCAACCTCGAGGACATCCGCGCCCCCGACTGCTTCTACATCGAGGAGACGCTGCGGAAGACGATGAAGATCCCCGTCTTCCACGACGACCAGCACGGCACGGCGATCATCTCCGGCGCCGCGCTGCTGAACGGCCTCGAGCTGGTCGGCAAGGCGATCGACGAGATCCGGGTCGTCTTCTCGGGCGCGGGCGCGGCCGCGATCTCGACGGCCGAGCACTACGTGCGGCTCGGCGTGCGCCGCGAGCACATCACGATGTGCGACCGGCAGGGGGTGATCTACGAGGGGCGGGTCGAGGACATGGACCCGTACAAGGCGCGCTTCGCGCGCCCCACCGAGCTGCGCACCATCGAGCAGGCGCTGGAGGACGCGGACGTCTTCGTCGGGCTGTCGGTCGCCGGCGCGGTGCAGAAGGAGTGGATCGCGCGCATGGCGAAGCGGCCGATCATCTTCGCGCTCGCCAACCCGGTGCCCGAGATCCTGCCGGACGCGGTGCGCGAGGTGCGCGACGACGCGATCATCGCCACCGGGCGCTCCGACTACCCGAACCAGGTCAACAACGTCCTCGGCTTCCCGTTCATCTTCCGCGGCGCGCTCGACGCCCGCGCGACGACGGTGAACGAGGAGATGAAGATGGCCGCCACGCGCGCGCTGGCGCTGCTGGCGCGCGAGGACGTGCCCGAGAGCGTGGCGAAGCTCTACGGCCTGAAGAAGGTGACCTTCGGGCCCGAGTACCTGATCCCCTTCCCGTTCGACCCGCGCGTGCTGCTCTGGGTGGCGCCGGCGGTCGCGTGGGCGGCGGTGGCCAGCGGCGTGGCGCAGGAGTTCGTCGACATCGACCATTACCGCACGCAGCTGGAGGCGCGGCTGGGACGCGCGCGCGGCATCATGCGCGGCATCATCACGCGCGCCACGAGCGACCCGAAGCGGATCGTCTTCCCGGAGGGCGAGGACCCGAAGATCATCCGCGCCGCGCAGATCTGCGTCGACGAGGGGATCGCCTACCCGGTGCTGCTCGGCCGCCCCGAGACGATCGAGCGGGTGGCGCGCGAGTACTCGATCCCGCTGGAGGAGATCGAGGTCGTGGACCCGGCGACGGCCCGACGGCGCGACGACTACGTGCGCTACCTGTGGGAGCGGCGGCAGCGGAAGGGGCTCTCGCTGGGCGAGGCGCAGCAGCGGCTCGCGAACCCGAACTACTTCGGCTGCTGCATGGTCGCGCTGGGCGACGCCGACGCGATGCTCTCGGGCGTGAACGCGACGTATCCCGAGACGATCCGGCCGGCGCTGGAGACGATCGGCGCGCATCCGAAGGCCGGCATCCTGAGCGGGATGTACATGCTGGTGTTCGAGAAGCGCGTCGTGTTCTGCGGCGACACCACGGTCACGATCGACCCGACGGCGGAGCAGCTGGCGCAGATCGCCTACGCGGCGTCACGGATCGTGCAGAACTTCGGCGAGACGCCGCGGGTCGCGATGCTGTCGTTCTCGAACTTCGGGTCGGTGCGGCACCCGGACGCCGCCAAGGTGGCGCGGGCGGTGGAGCTGCTGCGCGAGCGCGACCCGCACCTCGTGGTGGACGGCGAGATGCAGGCCGACACGGCGTTCGACGAGGCGATCCAGCGCGAGCGCTACCCCTTCAGCCGGCTGAAGGAGGAGGCCAACGTGCTGATCTTCCCGAACTTGAGCGCCGGGAACATCGCCTACAAGTTGTTGAATCACCTCGGCGGAGCGACGGCCATCGGCCCGATCCTCGTCGGGATGCGGCGCCCGGTGCACGTGCTCGAGCAGGGCGCCGACGTGCAGGAGATCGTCAACATGGCGGCCGTCGCCGTGATGGACGCGCAGGCGCGGGGGCGGTCGGCCGACGACGCCCGCGTGCCCGGCGTGCCGCGCGGCCGCGAGGCCGGCATCCTCTAACCCTCTCACCGCACCCATGGCCACCACCACCGCGCCGCTGTCGCCCACCCCCACGGCCCACGACACGCGCTCGCTCGCCGCGCTCGGGATCACCCCTGCGGGCGACGTCCACTGGAACCAGGGCGCCCCCGATCTCGTGGAGGCCGCGGTGCGCCGCGGCGAGGGCCGGCTGGCCGACATGGGCCCGTTCGTGGCCGTCACGTCGCCGCACACGGGGCGCTCCCCCAACGACAAGTTCGTGGTGCGCGAGGGCTCCAGCGAGGCGGACGTCGACTGGGGGAAGGTCAACCAGCCGATCTCCGAGGCGCACTTCGACGCGCTCCTCGCCGACGTGCAGCAGTACCTGAGCGGGCTGCCCGAGCTGTTCGTGCAGGACCTGTTCTGCGGCGCCGACCCGGCGCACCAGCTCAAGGTGCGCTACGTGCTGCCCAACGCGTGGCACGCGAGCTTCGTGCGGAACATGTTCATCCGCCCGACGCCCGAGCAGCTGGCCGGCTTCGAGGCGAACTTCACGGTGCTGCACGCGCCGGAGTTCCAGGCGGATCCCGCGAGGCACGGCACGCGCACGGGCACGTTCATCGTCGTGCACATCGGCCGCCGCCAGATCCTCATCGGCGGGACGCGCTACGCCGGTGAGCTGAAGAAGTCGATGTTCACGATCATGAACTACCTGATGCCGAAGCAGGGCGTGCTCTCCATGCACTGCTCGGCGAACATCGGCGCGGACGGCGACACGGCGCTCTTCTTCGGCCTCTCGGGCACGGGCAAGACGACGCTGTCGGCGGACCCGGAGCGCAGCCTGATCGGCGACGACGAGCATGGCTGGAGCGACGACGGCGTCTTCAACTACGAGGGCGGCTGCTACGCGAAGGTGATCAACCTCTCGCCCGAGGGGGAGCCGGACATCTACCAGACGACGCAGATGTTCGGCACGGTGCTCGAGAACGTGGTGCTCGACGAGAGCCGCCGCGTGAAGTTCGAGGACCAGTCGATCACCGAGAACACGCGCGCCAGCTACCCGCTGCACTACATCCGCAACCACGTCCCGAGCGGGCGCGGCGGACACCCGAAGAACGTGGTGTTCCTGACGGCGGACGCGTTCGGCGTGCTGCCGCCGATCGCGAAGCTCACGCCCGAGCAGGCGATGTACTACTTCCTCTCGGGCTACACGGCGAAGGTCGCGGGCACCGAGCGTGGCGTGACGGAGCCGCAGGCGACGTTCAGCGCCTGCTTCGGCGCGGTGTTCCTGGTCTGGCACCCGACCAAGTACGCGGAGATGCTCGGCCGCAAGCTGCAGGAGCACGGCTCGCACGTGTGGCTGGTGAACACGGGGTGGAGCGGCGGTGCGTACGGCGTCGGCAAGCGCATGAAGCTGGGCTACACGCGCGCGATGGTGCGCGCGGCGCTCGGCGGCGCGCTGGACGGCGTGGAGACGCGCACGGACCCGGTGTTCGGGCTCGCGGTGCCGACGGCGGTCCCCGGCGTGCCGGCGGAGGTGCTCGACGCGCGCGGCACGTGGAGCGACGCGGCGGCCTACGACGCGCAGGCGCGCAAGCTGGCCGAGATGTTCCGCACGAACATCGAGAAGTTCGGGGCGCAGGTGAGCGCCGAGATCAAGAGCGCGGGGCCGAAGGGCTGACGCTCTTCAGGTCTCGTGGTGCGTCGCGGGCCGGGTCCTTCGTGGGGGCCGGCCCGTCGACGTTATGACTCGTCGTGGCGGCGGGGCGGTCGCCGGAAGCGGCGGCCCACGCTGCTCGGCGCTCGGCGCTCGCCGCTCGCCGCTCGGTCTCAGCTCCCCATGCGCGCCATCGCCCCGTCCAGGAACTCGCGGCGCCAGCCGTCCAGCCGGTCGGTCGTCACGCCCGCGGCGGCGGCCACCGTGTCGAGCGCCTCGCCGCGCAGGACACGCAGCACCAGCTCGCCCTTCTCGGCCGCCGTGGGCTCGGGGCGTGGAGCGGGCGTGCCGCTGGCGCCACCGCGGCGTCGCGCGAGCGCGGCGCCCGCGGCGGCCACCACGCGGCGCACGTACACGAGCGCCGTCGCGTCGAGTCCCGCGCTCGTGGTGCGGCGGTCCAGGTACACGGCGCCGATCGTCGTGCCGTCGAGGATCACCGGCACGAGCGCCGCGCTGGCCGCGCCCCACGCGCGGAGCAGCTGCGCATCGGTCAGGTTGAGGCGCGTCCCCGACGACAGGTAGCCCTCCTCGCCGCGCAGCAGCGCCGGCCCCAGCGTCGCGCTGGTGCCGACGAACGGCAGCGCGAAGCTGCCGAGGAGCGACTCGACGTCGTCGCCCAGGCCGAAGCGCGCGCGGAAGGCGCCCGACGCGACGTCGATGGGGCAGAAGCACGCGCGGTCGAACGGGCCGCCGCGCAGCGCGGCCTCCAGCGCGAGCAGCAGCACACGCTGCATGTCGTACGTGGCCGCATCGTCGGAGGCGGCCTCCAGCTCGCGGGCCAGGCGATCGCGAAGCGCGGCGAGCAGCGGGCCGTCCACCGGCGGGCCTGCGGGCGGCTGCGCCGCGGGCGCGGGGCACGCCGTCGTCGGCGCGGGCGCCGCGTCCGCGGCGGGCTGCGCGGACGGTGGCGTGGCGGCGGGCGCGGCATCCGTCGAGGCCGCGGGCGTCGTCCCGGGCGCGCTCGCCGTCGGCGCGGCGGCGCTCGTCGCCTCGGGCGTCGGCTGGGCGGCAGTCGTCCCCGCCGCCGGTTCGGCCGGTGCGGCCGCGGCACCCGTTGGCGTGGGACGCGAACGGTCGCTCAGCGCTGCCGCCAGCTGTCGCGTGAGACGCAGGCCGTCGAGCGCCACGCCGGCGGCCGCGAAGGTCTCGCGCGTGTTCGCCACCGCCTCGTCGGCGATCGCGGCCAGCACGTCGCGCGACAGCTTGAGGCGCGTGCCGTAGCGCTCCAGCACCGCGGCCACGGCCTGCCGCGCCGCGCTCGGCTCCTCGCGGTAGATCGCGATCGTCAGGTCGTGCGCGAAGGCCGAGATCAGCTCGAGCTCCCCTTCCCCGCGCTCGCCGGTCGCGCGCATGCCGCGGCAGACGGCGGCCGGCATCCCCCAGTCACCCGCGATCGCGACGCCGATGTCCTCCATCGAGCAGCCGAGGACGTGCGCCGCCGCGGCGTCGCGCGCGCGGCGCGCGTCGCGTCCGACGCCGCGCTCCGACGCGGCGCGCAGGATGGCCGCGTTCTCCGCCGGCAGGTGCGCCGCCACCAGCACCTCGCCGAGGTTGCGGAACATGCCGCACAGCTGCGCCGCCTCCGGATCGGCGACGCCGAGGCGCACCGCGGCCTCGCGCGCGTGCCCCGCGGTGAGCAGCGAGAGCAGCATCAGCTCCTTCAGCCCCGGCGACCGCCCGCGATAGTGCTCGAACAGCAGCAGGCTGCTCGCGAGGTCGCGCACCGTCTGCGCGCCGAGCAGCATCATCGCGTGCGTCGCGCTCTGCACGGGGCGCCCGGTGCGGTTGTAGTGCACCGTGTTGGCCGTGCGGATCACCTTCACGGTGAGCGCGTAGTCGCGCAGCACCAGGTTGGCCAGCCGCTGGGCGGAGGCCTCTCCTTCCTGGAGCGACGCCATGACCTCGCCCATCTGCCGCGAGATCGCCGGGAAGTCGTCGGCGACCAGGATGCGGCGGACGTAGGCCATCGGGCGGCTCGCGTCGATCGACGCCTGGCTGGCCTGCGGGGCGGCTGGCGTCGTCGGACGCGTGCCTCCGGCCGGGCCGGTGGCGGGTGGAGCGGAGGCGGGAGGGGTCACGGCGGGGATGCGCGAGGGAGGTGCCTGGAAGTATCGGCGGCCCCCGCCCGATGTTTAGGCGGCCGTCCCCGACGGCCCCACGGCGCGCGCCGTGCGCAGGCTGCACCGGGCGCCACTTCCGGCGCGCCGCCGTGGCGGGCTACTCTCCGCCTCCCCGACCGACGACCCTGTGGAGACCATCCGCGACCCGCTCTGGAACAACGTCCGCGTCGACGCGGCCGCGCTGCGACTGGTGGACACGCGCGTCTTCCAGCGGCTGCGCTTCGTGCGCCAGCTCGGGCTCGCGTACCTGGTCTATCCCGGCGCCACGCACTCGCGCTTCGAGCACGCGCTCGGCGCGTACCACCTGGCGCGCACGACGCTCGGCCTGCTCGCGGAGCGCGACGCGCTGACGCGCGTGGCGGACGACGAGCCCGCGATCGCGCGCGCGGCGGCGCTGCTGCACGACGTCGGGCACTACCCGTTCTCGCACGCGCTGGAGGAGATCGGCGTCCCGCACCACGAGAGCGTCGCGCGCCCGCTGATCACCGACGGCGTCGTCGCCGACATCCTACGCGAGACCATCGGCGACGACGCGCCCGCGCGCGTGTACGCGCTCGTGTGCGGGCGCGGCGAGAGCCCGCTGCAGGGCCTCATCTCGGGGTCGCTCGACCTCGACAAGATCGAGTACCTCAAGCGCGACGCGCTGATGTGCGGCGTGCCGTACGGCGAGATCGACGTCGACCGGCTGCTGAACGCGCTCGTCGTCGTCGAGGACCCGGCGACCGGCCGGCTCGCGGTGGGGCTGCGCGAGAAGGGGCTGTCCGCGCTGGAGTCGCTGCTGTTCGCGAAGTACCAGATGTACCGCAACGTCTACTGGCACCACGCAGTACGCGCGGCGACGGCGATGTACAAGCGCCTGGTGGACGTCGCGGTGCGCGTGGGCGCGCTGGACGTCGCGCGGCTGCCGGCGTACACGGACGAGGGGATCCTGCACGCCCTCGACGAGCCGGTGGCGTCGCCCGACGCGAGCCCGGATGCCGTCGAACAGGTCGTGCGTCTCGCGGCGTCGCTCCGCGAGCGGCGGCTGCACAAGCGCGCGCTCGAGTGTCCCGCGGCGGAGTTCGACGAGGACTTCGGCGCCTGGATGGTGTCGGACCGCGCGCTCACGGTCGCGGTCGAGGACCAGCTGGCGCGCGAGGTGGGGCTGGCGCCGGGCGAGCTGCTGCTGGACTACCCGGCGAAGACGCAGATGCTCGGCCTCGACCTGCCGGTGCTGCGCCGCGGCGGCGCCGTCGCGCGCGTGACGGCCGCGGGGTGGGAGGGCGCGATCAACCTCCCGACGCTGGCCGAGCAGCTGTACCGGTCGGCGCGCTGGCTGCGCGTGTTCGCCGTGCGCGGCGTCGCGCTGCCGCGCGAGCGGCTGCTGGCGGTCCTGCACCTGCCGGCCGGGGAGCTGCGGGCGCGCCTCGCCGGCGGGGAGCCGCTGCTGCGCGGCTGAGGGCGTGCCGCGCTCAGCGCGGCGGGCCGCCCGTCTCGCGTCCGCGCGCCTCGGCCAGCCGGCGCGCGATCCCGCGGTAGAACGCCGCGTCCTCGCGCTTGCCCTGCTCCTCCAGCGAGAGCGCGGCCAGCTCCAGCGCGTAGAGGATGTTGCCGAGGTACAGGCCGGCGACGTCGGCGACGGTGTCGCCGGGGGCGGGCGTGCCGTCGGACGGCGTGGTCACGCGGACCGTACCGTCGTCAGCCGCCGAGGGGGGCGCCGTTCCCGGTGGGCGCGGGCGGCGGCGTCACGCCGTGCACCTGCACCAGGATGGCCGTGATGTTGTCGAGGCCACCGCGGCCGTTCGCCTCCGCGATCAGGGCGTCCACCACGCGCGCGGGGTTCGCCTTCGACGACATCAGCTGGTGGAGCCGCCGGTCCTCGACCATGCCTGTGAGGCCGTCGCTGGCGACGAGGAACACGTCGCCACCCGTGATCGGGCCCGCGAAGAAGTCGGGCTCGACCGCCTCGTTCGCCCCCACGCAGCGCGTGATGACGTTGCTGTACGGGTGGTAGCGCGCCTGCTCGGGCGTCAGGTAGCCGGCGTCGACCTGCTCCTGCACGTAGGAATGGTCCTTCGTGAGCTGGCGCAGCTGCCCGTCGCGCAGCAGGTAGATGCGCGAGTCGCCGACCTGGCCGATCAGGTAGCCGGCGTCCGAGAGCATGAGGATGGACGTCGTCGTCCCCATCCCCTGCTTCTCGGACTCGCTCATCGTGCGCTCGTAGATGGCGCGGTTGGCGTCGTGCACCGCCTGCGCCATGCGCTCGACGGCGCCCGGCTCGTCGATGGACGCGAGCGGCTCGAGCTCCTGGGCGATGATCTGCACCGCCATCGAGCTGGCCACCTCGCCGGCCGCATGCCCGCCCATGCCGTCGGCGACGATGAAGAGCCCCCGGCTCTCGTTGGCGACGGCGTAGAGGCTGTCTTCGTTGCCGGCACGGATCCGTCCGACGTCCGTGCGGGCGGCCACGGAGAGCTGCACTAGCGAGTAGGCACGAGGAAGATCAGGAGCTCGGGTGCCGGGCACGTCGGGAGCGGAAGGACAGCCGGTCGGGGGTCCGGGCGGCAGCCGCCGGGGCACGCACGCCGGCGCGGACCGCGCGGCGTACCTCGGGCGAGACGGCCGGGGCCGGGTCGGTCGAAACTACCCGGGGCCCCAAAGGGGTGCAAGCGTGGCACGGGCCCGACACGCCCCACGACCGTGGGCGGGCCGCACATGAACGACGGTGCACGCATCCGACCGCGTTCCGTGTGGTGATGCGTGACGGCGCGCTCACGCCGCGGGGCGCGACGCCTCCGCGGCCTGGGCCACCTGCAGCCGGTAGAGCCGCGCGTACAGCCCGTCGCGCGCGAGCAGCTCGGCGTGCCGGCCGCGCTCGACGACCTGTCCGTGGTGCAGCACGAGGATCGCGTCGGCCGCGACGATGGTGGACAGCCGGTGCGCGATCGCGATGGTCGTGCGGCCGCGCATGAGCGTCGCCAGCGCGGCCTGGATGCGCGCCTCGGCCTCGCTGTCGACGGCGCTGGTCGCCTCGTCGAGCACGAGGAGCCCCGGATCGGCCGCGATCGCGCGCGCGAACGCGAGCAGCTGCCGCTCGCCGACGCTCAGCGACGCGCCGCGCTCGCCGAGCTGGTGGTGCCACCCGTCGGGCAGCCGCTCGACCACGCGGTCGGCGCCCACGCGCGCGGCGGCTGCCTGCACCTCCGCGTCGGTGAGCGCGGCCCCCAGCCGCACGTTGCTGGCGACGTCGCCGGCGAAGAGGAAGATGTCCTGCTGCACGAAGCCGATCCGCGCGCGCAGCTCGTCGAGCGGGAGCTCGCGGATGTCGGCGCCGTCGACCAGGATGCGCCCGCGCTGCGGCTCGTAGAAGCGCAGCAGGAGCGAGACGACCGTGGTCTTGCCGGCCCCGGTGTGCCCCACGAGCGCCAGCGTCTCGCCGGGCGCGACGCGGAAGCTGACGCCGCGGAGCACCCACTGCGGATCCGCGGCGGTGGCATCCCCGTAGGTGAACCAGACGTCCTGGAACTCCACCGTCACCCCGTGCGCGTTCGGCGCTCCGACCCGCCCGCCTTCGGCGGGCACCCGGGCGCTCGCTTCCACGTCCGCCGGAGCGAGCGTCGAGCGTCGAGCGTCGAGCGTCGAGGGGCTGCCGCTTTCGAGCGGCTCGTCCAGCAGCGCGAAGATCCGCTCCGACGCCGCCATCGCGCCCTGCAGGATGTTGAACTTCTCGGACAGGTCCTGCAGCGGCTGGAAGAAGCGGCGCACGAGCTGGAGGAACGCGGCCACCGTCCCCACCGAGAGCCCGCCCGCACCCGGGGCACCCACGCGCGACGACGCGGAGACCACCAGGCTCGCGAGCGCGACGGTGGTCAGGATCTCGATCACCGGGAAGTACAGCGCGTAGATCCGGATCGAGCGCAGGTGCGCGTCCAGGTGGTCGTCGTTCAGACGGCGGAAGCGCGTGCGCTCCGCGCGCTCGCGCCCGAACAGCTGCACCACGCGCAGCCCCGTCAGGCGCTCCTGCACGAACGCGTTGATGCGCGCCAGCCGCGTGCGGATCTCGCGGTACGAGCCGCGCACGCGCGTCTGGAACACGCGCGACGCCAGCAGCACGAACGGCATGACCGCGAACGCCGCCAGCGACAGCCGCCAGTCGACGACGAGCATCATCACGCCGATCGCCACCAGCGTGAACAGGTCGCCCAGCCCCGCGACGACGCCGGCGGTGAACAGCTCGTTCAGCGCCTCGACGTCGGAGGTCACGCGCGTCACCAGCCGCCCGACCGGGTTCCGGTCGTAGAAGGCGACGGGCAGGCGCTGCAGCCGCGCGAACAGCTCGGTGCGCAGGTCGCGCATCACGTGCTGGCCCAGCAGCCCCGTGAGCACCGTCTCGCCGTAGCCAGCCGCGAACTGCAGCACGAGCGTGAGCGCGAACAGCGCCGCGGCGGTCGTCACCACGCCGGCGGCGCGCGCCGGCAGCGCGACGTCGATCACGTGCCGCGTGAGCGCCGGCCCCACCAGCTGCAGCCCGCCCTCGATGCAGAGCAGCACGACCGCGCCCGCGACGATCCCGCGGTACGGACGGACGTATCGGAGCAGCCGCCGCGCCAGGCGCGCGTCGTAGACGCGGCCGAGGACCTCGTCGTCGCCGCTCGTCGTCATGCCCGAGAGGGAAGGCTCATGTGCGACTCGTCATGCGTCCGAAGTTAGCGCGGCGCGCGCCCTGCATTGGAGGGCGGAGCGCGGTGACCCGCGGGCCGCCGCGACGTTGAGGGTGGTACGGCCGTTGCACTTCCCGCCCGCACAGCGCAGTCGTCCTTACCCTGTGGAGGCTCAGATGGGTATTCTCGCTTGGATCATTCTCGGGCTCATCGCCGGCGCCATCGCGAAGGCTCTCATGCCCGGCCGTGACCCGGGTGGCTTCATCGTCACCGCGCTCATCGGCATCGTGGGCGCCGTGATCGGTGGCTTCCTCGGCAACATGATCTTCGGCATCGGCGGCGTCTCGGGCGTCGACATCCGCAGCATCCTGATCGCGGTGGTGGGCGCGCTCCTGCTGCTCTGGATCTACCGCATGGCCACCCGCCGCTCGGCGGTGTAAGGCAGGACCACGGGCGTCCCGGAGCTCCCGGCTCCGGGGCGACCCGAGGGCAACCGACGCGCGGCGCGGGACGTTCCTCTCGGAACCCCTGCGCCGCGCGTCGCGTCTGCGGGGCCGGCCGGCCCACTGGCACTTCCGGTCGGGTCCGATTCGGGCTGTCTTCGGTTAGATTCCGACCGTGAAAGATCGCATCCTCGTCCGCGGCGCGCGGCAGCACAACCTCAAGGGCTTCGACCTCGAGATCCCGCGGCGGAGCTTCACGGTCATCACCGGCCCG
Source organism: Roseisolibacter agri (assembly GCF_030159095.1). Lineage (NCBI taxonomy): Bacteria > Pseudomonadati > Gemmatimonadota > Gemmatimonadia > Gemmatimonadales > Gemmatimonadaceae > Roseisolibacter > Roseisolibacter agri. Next base: position 455,598 of record NZ_BRXS01000007.1, on the reverse strand, counting down.
TCGGGCTCGGGGAAGTCCTCCCTCGCCTTCGACACCATCTACGCCGAGGGACAGCGGCGGTACGTGGAGTCGCTGTCGGCGTACGCCCGGCAGTTCCTCGAGCGGATGGAGAAGCCGCTCGTCGACGCCGTCGAGGGGCTCTCGCCCGCCGTGGCGATCGAGCAGAAGAACCCGACGAAGACCTCGCGTTCCACGGTCGGGACCGCCACGGAAGTCTACGACTACCTGCGCCTGCTCTGGTCCCGCGTCGGCCGAACGTACTGCCCGGCCTGCGGACGCGAGCTGAAGCCCGACACGCCCCAGTCCGTCCGCGCCGCCATCGAGTCGCTCCCCGAGGGCACCCGCTTCTCGGTCGCCTTCCCGCTGCGGCTCTCGGCCAAGGTCACCCACGCGGTCGTCCTCGAGAACCTGCGTGCCCAGGGCTTCGTCCGCGTCGCGCTCGACGGGGAGACGCTGCACCTGGACGACGTCGAGTCGCGCGGGCTCGATCTCGCGAAGGTGAAGGACCTGCTCGTCATCGTCGACCGCCTGGCCACGGGCCCCGACGTCGGCGGGCGACTCGCGGACGCGCTCGGCACCGCCTTCCGCGAGGGGGACGGCGACGCGACGGTCCTCTTCACCGCGCCCGTCCCCTCCCCCATCGCGGTGTCGACGCCGCGCGGGATGGAGGCCGGCCAGCCGGTGACGCGGCTCAACTTCACGGAGCGGTACGAGTGCCCGAACGACGGCACCCGCCTCCCCGCCCCGACGCCGCAGCTGTTCAGCTTCAACAACCCGCGCGGCGCCTGCGAGACATGCAACGGCTTCGGCGCGATCCTCGAGTACGACGAGGCGCTGATCGTCCCCAGCCCCGAGCGCACGCTGCGCGACGGCGCGATCGATCCGTGGACGAAGCCGCGCTACGAGGCCGAGCGCCGCAAGGTCGTGGAGTACGCGCGCCGCGAGGGGATCCCGGTGGACGTGCCGTGGCGCGAGCTGTCGCGCGCGCAGCAGGAGCAGATCCTCCACGGCAAGGCGCGCGGCTTCGTGGGCGCGTTCCCGTTCATGCGCAGCAAGGAGGAGAAGCGGTACAAGCAGTACATCCGCGTCTTCCTGCGGCAGTACCAGACGGCGCAGACCTGCCCCACGTGCAAGGGGACGAAGCTCAAGCCCGAGGCGCTGCAGGTGCGCCTGGGCGGCGCGAGCATCGCCGACGCGGCCGAGATGCCGGTCGACCGCCTGACCGTCTGGCTGGACGCGCTCGCGCTGACCGAGTTCGAGCAGCAGGTGGCCGCGCACATCCTGCTGGAGGCGCAGTCGCGCGTGCGCTTCCTCTGCGACGTGGGGCTCGGCTACCTCTCGCTCAATCGCGCGACGCGCACGCTCTCGGGCGGCGAGGCGCAGCGCATCGGCCTCGCCAACTCGCTCGGCGCGCAGCTGGTGGACACGCTCTACGTCCTCGACGAGCCGTCCATCGGGCTGCACTCGCGCGACATGGAGCGGCTGCTCAAGCTGCTGCACCGCCTGCGCGACGGCGGCAACACGGTCCTCGTGGTCGAGCACGACCCCGAGGCGATCGAGGTCGCCGACTACATGGTGGAGCTGGGCCCGGAGAGCGGCGAGAAGGGCGGCTACGTCGTCTTCGCGGGGCCGATGTCGCGCGTGTCCGAGAGCCCGCTCACCGGCGCGTACATGACGGGCAAGCGCTCGATCCCGACGCCGACGGAGCGTCGCAAGCTGGGGCCGCGCTGGCTGACGCTGACGGGCGCGAGGGAGCACAACCTCAAGGGCGTGGACCTGCGCATCCCGCTCGGCACGCTGACGTGCGTGACGGGCGTCTCCGGCTCGGGCAAGAGCACGCTCGTGCACGACGTGCTGTATCGCGCGCTGGAGCAGAAGATCACCGGCGAGCACACGGCCAAGCAGCACCTGGGCGAGAAGGTCGGCGCGTACGACACGCTCACCGGCTGGGAGACGCTCGACGACGTCGTGCTCATCGACCAGAGCCCGATCGGCCGCTCGCCGCGCTCGAACCCCGTCACGTACGTGAAGGCGTACGACGAGATCCGGCGCATCTTCGCCGCGCAGCCGCTCGCCAAGCAGCGCGGCTACACGGCGTCGACGTTCAGCTTCAACTCGGCCGGCGGGCGCTGCGAGACGTGCGAGGGCGCGGGCTACCTCGAGGTCGAGATGGTGTTCATGGCCGACGTGTTCGTGCCGTGCGACCAGTGCGGCGGGAAGCGCTTCAAGCCCGAGGTGCTCGAGATCACGGTGCACGGCCGCACCATCCACGACGTCCTCCAGCTCACGATCGACGACGCGATCCGCTTCTTCCCGCGCGAGGAGAAGCTCGGGCAGGCGCTCTGGCAGCTGCAGCAGGTGGGGCTCGGCTACCTGCGCCTCGGGCAGCCCGCGACGACGCTCTCGGGCGGCGAGGCGCAGCGCATCAAGATCGCGCGCGAGCTCACGCAGTCGGCCAAGACGAAAGGGAAGAAGCTGTACGTGATGGACGAGCCGACGACGGGCCTCCATCTGGAGGACGTGCGCAAGCTGGCCGAGGTGCTCGACCGGCTCGTGAACGCGGGGCACACGCTGGTGCTGATCGAGCACAACCTCGACGTCATCAAGCTGGCCGACTGGGTCGTCGACCTCGGCCCCGAGGCCGGCGACCGCGGCGGCGAGATCATCGCCCAGGGGCGCCCGGAGGAGGTCATGCTGGAGCCGCGCTCGCACACGGGGCGCTTCCTGAAGCGCGTGCTGCTCGGCGGCCCCGGCGCGCCGCCCGCGGCGCCGATCCTCGAGGCGCCGGCGCGCAAGCGCGCGACGCGGCGGGCGAGCTCCGCCACGGGTTGACCGACGCCGAATCCCCGTTTAGACTCTTGGGCTCATTCCCGCGTAGCTCAGTTGGTAGAGCAGGCGACTGTTAATCGCCGGGTCGTAGGTTCGAGTCCTACCGCGGGAGCTTCACACGACGAGGGGCCGCGAGCGCATGCGCTCGCGGCCCCTCGTGCGTCGTGCCCTATCACGGCGCTGGCGCCGCGACCTCCACCGGCGTCTCCAGCGCATCGAGCGCGTGCGCGCGCAGCACGCGACGCCCGTCCGCCGACAGCAGGTAGGCCGTCAGCCGCGCCGCCGCGTCGGGCTGCGGCGCCGCGCGTGGAATCGCCAGCGCGTACGCGATCGGCTCGCCGCGGAACGTCACCGAGTCGCCGCGCGCGCGGCCGGGCACGCGCACGCTGGCCGCCGCGTACGTCGCCGAGTCGGCGACGCTGCTCAGGTCCACCGCCGCCGGCAGCTCGCGGAACGACAGGTGCGCCGCGCGCGCCAGGTTCTCGTACGTCCACACGTAATCGAGCACGCCGGTCTCGACGAGCGCGATCTGGTCGGCCTCGCGCGGGCGCACGTTGCGCGGCGGCGCGGCGGCCAGCAGCCGCGCCTCGAGCCCCGGCACGCCGTAGTGCCGCTCGGCCAGCTGGAAGACGAGCAGCGTGCGGTAGCCGCTCGGATCGGTCGCGGGATCGGCGCGTCCCACCTCCACGCCCGGGCGCTCCAGCACCTCCCACCAGCGCTCCGCGCGCACGATCTCGGCGGCGTGACGCGACCGCGGACCCCACGCGAGCACGATCCGGTTGCGCGCGAACAGCGTCCACCGCGCGACGTGACGCGGCGCGAGCAGCGCCGGGAACACCGCGCGGTCGGCCAGCAGCAGCACGTCCGGCGTCTCGCCGAGCTCGGTGATGCGCCGCGCCAGCTCGAGGCTCGACTGCGTCTCCAGGCGCGTGGGCACGCCGGTGCGCGCGGTGAACGAGTCGAGCGCCGCGCGCACCGGGCGCGTCAGGCTCGCGGCCGCCCACACGGTCAGTGGCCGCGCGGCATCGGCCCGCGGCGCGGCGTCGCAGCCGAGGAGCGACAGCACGGCGAGAGGGAGCGCGAGCGCGGAGCGGGGCCTCGTCATGGTCGCGGAAAGCTCCGCGCCGCGCACCGTGCGGCAAGCCCTCGCCGCGCGGCACTCCGCATCGCCAGCCGGCGCGGGTATCTTCCTCGCCAGCCGCCCACGTGACGGACCACTCCTCCCTGCCCCGCGCTCATGCCCGACGCTCCCGCCGCGCCCGCGCCGTCCGACGCCTCGTCGCCGCTCGTCGGCGTCGTCATGGGGAGCAAGAGCGACTGGGGGATCCTCGGCCCCGCGTGCGAGACGCTGGCCGAGCTGGGCGTGGCGTACGAGGCGCGCGTCGTGTCGGCGCACCGCACACCCGACTGGCTGTTCGAGTACGCGGAACAGGCCGAGGCGCGCGGGCTGCGCGCGATCATCGCGGGCGCGGGCGGCGCGGCGCACCTGCCCGGCATGCTCGCCGCCAAGACGCTCGTGCCGGTGCTCGGCGTGCCGGTGCCGGCGACGATGCTGAACGGCGTCGACTCGCTGCTCTCGATCGTGCAGATGCCGGCCGGCGTGCCGGTGGGAACGCTCGCGATCGGGAAGCCCGGCGCGATCAACGCCGCGCTCTTCGCCGCGCAGCTGATCGCGACCACGGATCCCGCGCTACGCGCGCGCCTGGCGCGCCGCCGCGACGAGCGGCGCGACGAGGTGCTCGCGCAGACCCTGCCCTGACCGCACACGATCGCAGATGACTACGCACGACGGCGCGCCGATCCTCCCCGGCGCCACGATCGGGATCCTCGGTGGCGGGCAGCTCGGCCGCATGACGGCGATGGCCGCGCGCAGCATGGGCTACGACGTCCACGTCCTCGACCCCGATCCCGACTGCTCGGCGAAGCCGGTCGCGTCGCGCGTGGTGACCGCGCGCTTCGATGATCCGTCGGCAGCAATCGATCTTGCGAAGGGCTGCGACGTCGTGACGCTGGAGATCGAGCAGATCGCGCCGACGGTGATGGAGGCGGTCGCGCAGCACGCGCCGCTGCGTCCGGGCGCGGCGCCGATCTGGATCATCCAGGACCGCGTGCGGCAGAAGGACTGGCTCGCCGAGCACGCGTTTCCGGTCGGCGAGTTCCGCCACGCTGAGAGCGCCGACGACGTGAAGGCCGCGGTGCAGGCGCTCGGCGCGTGCATCGTGAAGGCGGCGCACGGCGGCTACGACGGCCGCGGCCAGGCTCACGTGACGCAGGCCGCGGACGCCGCGAAGGCGTGGGAGGCCGTCGGCGCGCGCCGCAGCGTCGTCGAGCAGCGGCTGGACCTCGCGCTGGAGTTCTCGGTGCTGGTGGCGCGCCGCGCCGACGGGCAGATGGCCGTCTATCCGCCCGCGCGCAACCACCATTCGAGCGGCGTGCTCGCGTGGTCGGTGCTGCCGGCCGACGTTCCGAAGGAGGTCGCGCGCACGGGCGCCGAGATCGCGCTCGGCATCGCCGAGGGGCTGGAGATCGTCGGCCTGCTGGCGGTGGAACTGTTCGTCACGACCGACGGCCGCGTGCTGGTGAACGAGCTCGCGCCGCGCCCGCACAATACGTATCACGCCTCCGAGCGTGCGTGCGCGACGAGCCAGTTCGAGCAGCTGGTGCGCGCGGTGTGCGGCCTGCCGCTCGGCGCGCCGACGCTGGTGAGCGCGGGCGCGATCGCGAACCTGCTGGGCGACCTCTGGCTCGCCGACGCGCCGCCCGACGTCGCGGGCGCGCTGGACGTCGCGACGGCGCGCGTGCACCTCTACGGCAAGCGCAGCGCGCGCGAGGGGCGGAAGATGGGCCACCTCTCGGCCATCGGGCAGAGCGGCCCCGAGGCGCTCGGCCGCGCGCTCGACGCGTACGACGCGTTCCGGCCGGGCGCGTGCCCCGCCATCGAGCGGCCGCGAGGCTGAGTCGCATTCGATGAACGTCCTCGTCCTCAACGTCGGATCCAGCTCGCTCAAGTTCCAGCTGGTCCGCACGGACCAGGAGCGGCTGACGGACAACACGGATGAGAAGCTCGCGCGCGGCACCATCGAGCGGCTGGGCGGCGAGGCCGTCGTGACGCTGCGCGCGGGCGACGGACCGACGCAGACGACGACCGCCACGCTGCGCGACCATCGCGCCGCGGTCGAGTGGCTCATCGCGTGGCTCGTGAGCGGCGAGAGCGGGGTCGCGCTCGGCGGTCGCGCGGAGATCGACGCGGTCGGCCACCGCGTGGTGCACGGCGGCGAGCGCTTCACGCGCTCCGTGCGCATCGACGACGCGGTGCTGCGCGGCATCGAGGAGACCATCGACCTCGCGCCGCTGCACAACCCCGCCAACCTGCGCGGCATCCGCGCGGCGATCGCGGTGCTGGGGTCGGGCGTCCCGCAGGTCGCGGTGTTCGACACCGCGTTCCACCAGACGCTGCCCGCGCACGCGTACCTCTACGCGATCCCGTACCAGCTCTACCGCCGATACCGCGTGCGCCGCTACGGCTTCCACGGCACGTCGCACCGCTACGTCGCGCACCGGTGGCGGCAGCTCACCGGCACCGCGCGCGACGCGACGCGGCTGGTCACGCTGCACCTCGGCAACGGCTGCTCGGCGTGCGCCATCCAGAACGGCGACTCCATCGACACGTCGATGGGCTTCACGCCGCTCGAGGGGCTGGTGATGGGCACGCGCTCCGGCGACGTGGACCCGACGATCCTCGACTACGTCGGCGGCAAGGAAGGCCTCACGCTCGGCGAGGCGGAGGCGCTGCTGAACAAGCAGTCGGGCCTCCTCGGCATCTCGGGGCTCACGAACGACATGCGCGAGCTGCTGGCCGAGGAGCGCGAGCACCGGGACCGCCGCGCGTCGCTGGCCATCGACATCTTCTGCTACCGCGTGCGCAAGTACGTCGGCGCGTACCTGGCGGCGATGGGCGGCGCGGACGCGATCGTCTTCGCCGGCGGCATCGGCGAGAACGCGCCCGAGATCCGCGCGCGCATCTGCGCGGGGCTGGAGTGGATGGGGCTCGCCGTCGATCCGGCGCGCAACGACGCGCTGGCGGGCGGCCGCGAGGGCGCGTTCCACGCCGAGGGCTCACGTCTGGCTGCGTGGGTCATCCCCACCGACGAGGAGCTGCTGATCGCGCGCGACACGTACCGCGCGGTGAGCGGCGCGCCCGCGCGCTTCTGAGCCGGTGCCACGCGCCTGGCACGATCGCGCGGGCGCGGTCGTTGCCAGCGGAGACCGCGTGCGGCGGTCGCCCTCCCGAACGGACGCGCCCGCATCCGCGTACCCTGTGCGCGTCCCCGACCTCTCGACCGATCCACGGAGATTCCATGCGCCCGACTGCGCTGCTCTCGCTGCTCGTCCTCGCCGTTGCCGCCTGCGGAGGCGGACGCGCCGAGCCCGGCCCCGCGCCCGTGCCCGCCGACCTTCGCGCGCGCGCCGAGATGCGCGACGCGCAGGGCCGCGCGCTGGGCGTCATGACGCTCACGCAGACGCCGCACGGCGTGCTGATCTCCGGCGACCTCAACGGCCTGCCCTCGGGCGTGCACGCGATGCACCTCCACGACATCGGCCGGTGCGACCCGCCGTTCACGAGCGCGGGCGGCCACTTCAACCCGACGCAGCGCGTGCACGGCTTCCGCGTGGCCGCGGGCCACCACGCGGGCGACCTGCCGAACTTCACGGCGCCGTCCACGGGCAGCGTGCGCGTCGACGTGTTCACGGACCGCGTCACCGTCGGCACGGGTCCCACGAGCCTGATCGACCCGGACGGCTCGTCGATCGTGATCCACGCGTCGCCCGACGACTACGCGAGCGATCCCGCCGGGAACGCCGGCGACCGCATCGCCTGCGGCGTGATCGTGCGCTGACGCGCGGCTCATCCGTGCGCGGCCCCGTGCCGCCCGTCCCACGACCGCTGGTGCGGCGTGTGACGGGCGGCACTTCGCTTGCTCCCCAGCTCGTGTTCGCGCCGGTGCGCGCCGCCGTCATGACCGGCGCGCGCCGGTCACGCGACCGGAGGGCACCCACACGACGCACCCGGCGCGCGGCGCCGCACGAGGGAGGTCGACGATGGCACGGATGGCCGAGGGATCGGCAGGGCACGGAGCGAACGGCGCGTGGCGGTCGGAGTCGCGTCCGGCGAGGAGGGCGCCGCGCGAGGGCTCGCGCGCGTGGACGAACGTCAACACCGTGGAGCGCGCGCTGTCGGTGGCTGCGGGTGGCGCGCTCGCGGCGTACGCGCTGCGGCGCAAGGACACCACCGGCCTCGCGCTCGGGCTGCTGGGCGGCCTGCTGCTGGAGCGCGGAGTCACCGGCCACTGCCCCGCGTACGACATGATGGGCGTGAGCAGCGTGGGACACGGCGGCGGCATCGCGCGCGACGAGGGGTCGGGCGTCGTGCAGCAGCATGGCAGGGCCGCGGCGCTCGACGCGCAGAAGGCGACGAAGGTCGAGCGCTCGGTCACGATCTACGGTCAGCCGCGCGCGGCGATCTACGGCTTCTGGCGCCAGCTCGAGAACCTGCCGCGCATCTTCAAGCACCTCGAGTCGGTGACGGTGCACGACTCGCAGCGCTCGCACTGGGTCGCGAAGGCGCCGGCCGGCCGCACCGTGAGCTGGGACGCGGAGATCGTCAACGAGATCCCCGACGAGCTGCTCGCGTGGAAGTCGCTGCCGGGTGCCTCGGTACCGAATGCGGGCTCCGTGCACTTCAGCGACGTGCCCGGTGGCCGTGGTGTGGAGGTCAGGGTGGTCCTGGAGTACGAGCCGCCGGCCGGCCGCGTGGGCGTGACGCTGGCGCGCCTGCTGGGCGAGGAGCCGGACCTGCAGGTGCGCGAGGACCTGCGCCGCTACAAGGCGCTGCTCGAGACGGGCGAGCTGCCCGTGAGCGAGATCCCGGGCCAGGGGAAGCGCGCGCGTCAGGCGGACTTCAACGCCAAGGTCAGCACTGGCCAGACCGGCGCCGCGATCGACGACCTGCAGCAGCGCGCGGCGCGCGCGGCGCACGAGCCGCAGCACGTGCCCACGCCCGGCGACGCGGAGCGCGGCATCAACACGACGGAACCCGCGACCTGGGAGGCGCGCGCATGAAGGCCTGCTGCTGGCACGGCGTGGAGGACATGCGGGTCGACCGCGTGCCGGATCCCGAGATCATCAATCCGCGCGACGCGATCGTGCGCATCACGTCGACCGCGATCTGCGGCTCGGACCTGCATCTCTACGGCGGCCTCGTGCCCTCGATGATGAAGGGCGACATCCTCGGCCACGAGTTCATGGGCGTCGTCGAGGAGGTCGGCAAGGGCGTCACGAACCTGAAGAAGGGCGACCGCATCGCGGTGCCGTTCGACATCGCGTGCGGCAACTGCTACTACTGCCAGCACGATCTCTGGTCGCTGTGCGACAACTCGAACCCCAACGCCGCCGCGCTGGAGGGGATGAACGGCTTCAGCACGTCGGGGCTGTTCGGCTACTCGCATCTCTACGGCGGCTATGCGGGCGGTCAGGCGGAGTTCGTGCGCGTGCCGTTCGCGGACGTCGGCGGGCTGAAGATCGAGAGCGGGATCGAGGACGAGAAGGTCCTCTTCCTCACCGACATCTTCCCGACGGGCTACCAGGCGGCCGAGCAGTGCGGCATCCGCCGCGGCGACACGGTCGCGGTGTGGGGTGCGGGCCCCGTCGGCCAGTTCGCGGTCGCCAGCGCGTTCATGCTCGGCGCCGAGCGCGTGATCTGCGTCGACCGCTTCCAGTACCGGCTGAACAAGGCGCGCGACCTGTGGGGCGCGGAGATCCTCAACTACGAGGACGACACCGACGACATCGTCGAGACGCTGAAGCAGATGACCGGCGGCCGCGGTCCCGATCACGTCATCGACGCGGTGGGGATGGAGGCGCACGGCACCGGGATCTACGCCGGCTACGAGAAGACGAAGCAGAAGGCGAAGCTGCAGATGGACCGCGCGTCCGCGCTGCGGCAGGCGATCCAGGCGTGCGGCAAGGGCGGCACGGTGAGCCTCCCGGGCGTCTATACGGGCTTCATCGACAAGTTCCCGATGGGCCAGGCGTTCGCGAAGGGCCTCACCTTCAAGATGGGCCAGACGCACACGCACAAGTACATGCGCCCGCTGCTCGAGCGCGTCGAGCGCGGCGACATCGATCCGTCGCGGATCATCTCGCACACGGAGCGGCTGGACGACGCGCCGAAGATGTACGAGGTGTTCCAGGAGAAGCGCGACGACTGCCTGAAGGTCGTGCTGAAGCCCTGATCGACGATGGATGTGAAGCGGGGCGGGACGCCGATCGGCGCCCCGCCCCGCTTTGCATTCGTCACCGCCCGTCAGTGCGCGGCGACGCCGTTGCCCGCGGTCGTATCTCGCGCGGGCGCCGGATCGCCGACGCCGCGCCGGCGCTCGGGCCCCTCGTAGCGCGGCTCGGAGTCCGCGTCGCCGCCGACGTCCGGATCGATCTCCAGGAAGCGCACGGGGAGCTGCTCCGGGAACCGCTTCTTCAGCAGCGGCATCGCGACGTTGTAGACGGGTGCGCCGTTGCTCAGCTTCCCTTCGGGGCAGCCGTTGTGCGCGTGGCCGTGGAAGACCGCGCTCACCTTGTAGCGCAGGAGCGGCTCCTCGTGCCGCCCGCAGCCGAGCCAGGGGAAGATCTCGAGCGGCTCGCCCTCGACGGTCGCGCGCACCGGCGAGTAGTGGAGCAGCGCGACCTTCTGCCGCGTGCGCAGCCGCGCGAGCGCCGTCTCGAGCTTCAGCGTCTCGTCGACGGCCTCCTTCACGAACGCCTTGATCCCCGTCTCGCCCCACGAGCCGAGCGTCGAGCGCCCGAAGCCGCCCGCGAAGCCCTTGATGCCGGCGAAGCCGATGCCCTGCACCTCGTGCGACTCGCCGTCGAGCACGACGACGCCCGCGTCGCGCAGCTGCGCCACGAGCTCCTGCGGATGGCCCATCTCGAAGTCGTGGTTGCCGAGCACCGCGATGATCGGCATCCGCAGCGTCGCGAGCTCCTTCACGAGCACGCGCCCCTCCTCGGCCGAGCCGTAGTCGGTCAGATCGCCGCACAGCAGGAGCACGTCGGCCCGATCCGCGACCTGGGCGAGGATCGGCGCGAGCGCTCCCTGCGACGTCTTGCTGACGTGGACGTCGGCCATCGCGGCGATACGGACAGTGGGCATGGTCGATGCTTGGGCTGGGGCGGGTGACGACGGGCGGGGCGGTGGCCGGGACGATCCGGGCGCGCACGCGGCCGTCCTGCTGCCCGCCCCGTTTCAACAACCGTTCCGCCCGTGAGCACAGACCAGCTGCGCGACCCAGAGGAGCCCAACGCGCTCAAGCGGCCTCGGCGCAAGAAACGGGAGCGGCGCACCGCGCCGCGCCCGCCGCGCCGCACCGACCTCGCCTCGCCCGCCGCGCAGGCGGTCTACCGCCGCGTGATGGAGTCGCTGCAGGCCGGCGACGTCCCGTTCCTCGTGGGCGGCGCGTACGCGTTCACGCCGTTCACCGGCATCCCGCGCTCGACGAAGGACTTCGACCTCTTCGTCGCGAAGGACGACATCGAGCGCGCGCTCGACGTGCTGGACGACGCGGGCTTCCGCACCGAGCTCACCTTCCCGCACTGGCTCGGCAAGGCTTACGAGGGGAAGGAGTTCGTCGACCTCATCTTCAGCTCCGGCAACGGCGTCGCGCCCGTGGACGCCGACTGGTTCAGCCACGCGCCCACAGGGGAGGTCCTGGGCGTCGAGGTGAAGCTGGCGCCGGCCGAGGAGATGCTCTGGTCGAAGGCGTTCGTGATGGAGCGCGAGCGCTACGACGGCAGCGACGTGATCCACCTGCTGCGCGCGCGCGCCGAGAAGCTGGACTGGCAGCGCGTGCTCGACCGCTTCGGCCAGCACTGGCGCGTGCTGCTGTCGATCACGGTGCTGTTCGGCTTCGTCTATCCGGCCGAGCGCACGCGCATCCCGACGTGGGTGATGGACACGCTGCTGGAGCGCCTGCGCGCCGAGCTGTCGGAGAACGCCGACGTCGGCCGGCTGTGCCAGGGGACGATCCTGTCGCGGCAGCAGTACCTGCCGGACGTGCTCGAGTGGGGCTACGCGGACGGGCGCCTGACGCCGAACGGGAACATGAGCGCGGACGAGATCGAGGAGTGGACGGAAGCGATCGGAACCAAGAAGTGAAGCGGAGGACGATACGGCGGAGGACGATGAAGCGGAGGACGGAACGGCGTGATACGATGGAGCGGAACGGCGCCTGAGGCCGGAGGCTTGAAAGGTCCGCCCCACCGTTTCACGCTCCATTGTCGTCCGCCGTTCCGTCCTCCGCCCTATCGTCCTCCGCCACAGCCACCATGTCCACTCCCACGGCACAGGAGTTCGTCACGGCGCTCCGGCGCATCGAGGACGACGGCGACATCGACGCGATGGTCGCGCTGTTCGGTGAGGACGCCGTGCTCACCTCGCCCACCGAGCACGTCACGCAGGTCGGCCCCGACGGCGCGCGCCGCTTCTGGACCGCCTACCGCCACTCGTTCCAGTCGGTGCGCTCGCGCTTCCACGCGGTGCTGGAGAGCGAGCGGCGCGTGATACTCGAGTGGACCTCGCGCTGCCGCACTGCCGCCGGCGTCGACACGACGTACGCCGGCGTGAGCACCATCGAGACGCGCGAGGGGCGCATCGTGCGCTTCACCGCCTACTTCGATCCGGCCCGGCTGCACGCGCACGTGCCCGTCGCCGCGTCCACGGGCATCCGCGTGCCGCTGGCCGACGTCGCCCGCGAGGCGCCCGACGTTCCGATCTGACGCTCAGCGCACCGTCGTGTCGAACGCCGCCGTGCGCACGGCGCCGCCGTGTCGCACCTGCACCCAGACGCGGTAGCGGCCCGGCTTCGGGAAGGCGAACGGGAAGCCGAGCGTGCCGGCGAACGCCGTGGGGCCATGCGAGGCGTGCGTGCTCGTGTCCACCGGCTGGCGCTCGCCGTGCTGCGCCGTGTCGCCGCGCTCGCGCCGCAGCATCCGCTCCTGCGCCGCGACCGAGATCGAGCCCATGGGATGCAGGTGCACGAACACCGAGCCGTCGTCGCGCATCACCATCGCGTGCCCGGCCATGCCCATGTACGGCTCCAGCTGCGCCACCTGCCCCGTCGTGTCGCGCACCGTGAAGCGCAGCGTCGTCTCCGCGCCCGCCGTGATCGGGGCGGTCGAGTCCCATGCGACCGTGATCCCGCCGCCCGTCGCGTAGCGGCGCGCGCTCGCATCGCCGACCGGGCCGATGAGCCACGCGTCGTCACCCGTGGCGCCCGTGAGCGTGGCGGGCTTCGGGCCGTTCGCGACGTCCGCCGTGGCGACCAGCGTGCGCGCGAAGCCGCTCTCGTGCACCACGTCCGCGAAGATGCGGTAGCGGCCCGTCGGCAGCGGCGGGAACGCGGTCTCGAAGGTGGCCGAGTCGAGGCGCGTGGGGTGCAGGTGCGCGAACGCGTCGAGCGACGAGTCGCGCACCGCGAACAGGTGCATCAGCTTCCCGTGGTCAGGAATCAGCGGCGTCATGCGCCCACCCATCCACGTCGTGTCCGTGACGACGAAGCGGAGGATGCGCTGCCCGCCCTCGCCCCACCGGACGTCGGCACGCGAGGCGAGCGGGCGATACATGCCCTGCGCGTACTCGCGGTCCACCGCGTCCCACCAGCGGCTGCCACCGAGCAGGAAGAGCGCGGCGACGGCGGCGGCGCCACTCGCGGCGATGCGGCCGGCCAGGCGGTGCCTGCGATCCGGCGCCTCGCCCGGCGGCAGCCCGCCCTCGCGCGCCGCGGCGCCGAAGAGCGTGACGAGCCCCGCCACCAGCACGCCGCCGAGCACCACGAGCATCCAGCCCATCGCGCGCTGCATGCCGAGCCGCGCGGTCGCGACGGCGAGGATCGGCACCGTGGCGGTGCCCGTGCCCTGCGCGCCGTCGACGGCGACGTTGACCATGTACGAGCCGGACGTCATGAGCCAGAGCTGCGCGGCCCACAGCCCGCGCTCGCCGGCGACGGGTGCGGCGTCGTCGGGCGCGGGCGCGCCCTTCGTGCCGACGTTCCACTGCGCGGCCTGCACCTGCACGCGGCGCGCGTCGCCCTGCAGCACGCGCACGGTGATCTGCGCCTGGCCGGGGATCACGCCCGGCGGGCGAACGGACACGCGCACCGCGTACGGTCCCGCGGGCCCGTCGAAGAAGGCGTCGTTGGTGCCGACGTGCGCGCTGCTCGCGAGCGCCGCGAGCGCGACGCCCACCGCGACGACGGCGCGGCGCGCGAAGGTGCGCAGCACGAGGGGCAGCGCGCTCACCGGCGCACCCGCCGCATCCAGTCACCCCACGCGAGTCCGATCCACGTCGTGACGACCGCGATCCCGGTCGCCATCGCGAGCCCCGTCCACAGCTCCGCCGGCGTTCGATGGAACTGCGGGAACTCGCCGCGATACCGCATGGACGTCTTCGGCGTGTTGTACGTGAAGTTGTCGCCCGCGAAGAACCAGTTGTGCGACGCCTTCGACATCATGAAGGTGCCGAACGGCCAGTGCACCGCGAGCAGCGTGGCGACGAAGGCGATGCCGATCAGCAGCGCGAGCAGGAGCCGCGAGCGGTCGGGCGTGCGGCGGAGGATCACGTCCATCGCGAGCGCGGGCACGACGAGCAGCAGCGGGAAGCCCATCGGCACCATGTGCGTGATGTCCTGGTAGATCGGCCCGAGCTTCGGCGTCGCCGGGAAGAGCGGGAGGATCCACGTCATCGCGCAGAACACGCCCATGTACATGAGCGCCGTGGCCGTCGCGGGCCACCGCAGGCGGGAGCCGCGCGCCGCGGCGACGAGGACGGGCGGGATGGCGTACGCCGCGGCCTTGTAGAACGTCGCGCTGTGCGAGCGGATCGGGTGCGTGTACTCGTAGACCGCCGTCGCGGCCATCGTCAGCAGCAGGCCGGCGGCGTAGGCGTAGCAGAGGCGGTAGAGACGCTGCCCCTCGTCGGACGCACCCGCCGCGGCAGCGGCGTTCTGGTACGTGAGCGACGTGATCATCGCCCCGCCGACGATCCCCAGGACGCCCAGCAGCAGCACGACGTGCGGCGGGCTCAGGATCTCGACGTCGAGGCCGTACGCGCCGTGCCACCAGTCGTCGAACGGCGCGGAGGTCAGCATCGCGCCCGCGCCCCAGATCGAGACGAAGGCGCCGAGCGGGCCGCGGAAGCCCCAGAAGCGCACCGAGCGCGCGCGATCGGCGTCGCTGCCGCCGAACGTGGTGCGCAGCACGAGCCAGCCGTTCGCGCACCCGCCGACGATGCCGCCCAGGTAGACGCCCATGTGCGCGGGCGTCCAGAACGTGTCGCGGCCGATGGTCATGTGCCACGAGATGTCCCAGATGAGGCCGAGGACGATGCTCGTGGCGGCGAAGACGGTGGCGACCAGGGGCCACGGGACGGCCACGGCGCGATCGGCGGCACGCGCGGCAGGGGCCAGCGCGGCCGGGACGGAGCGGGCTTCCATTGTGTCGGCGGGCGGAGGTCGGGGGCGCGCACGCGGATCGGCGGCGCCCCCTAGCATAGGGAGCGCCGCCGATCGCCACCAGGGAACGATGACCTGCCGAGACCGCGCTACGCCGTCGGACGCGGGGCGTCGGTGCGCGACGCGCCGTGCCCGCCCACGCTCGACGGGCCGGGGAGCGGATCGCTCGCCGGGAAGGTCTGCTCCACCATCCGGTCGAGGCTCCGCTCCTCCGCCGCCTGCGTCAGCATCGTCACCAGCTTGTCGCAGAAGGCCGGCAGGTCCGCCGGCTTCCGGCTGGTGAGCAGCTTCTGGTCGAGCACCGTCTCGCGGTCCTCCCAGCTGCCGCCGGCGTTCGTGATGTCGGTGCGCAGGGACGGCCACGACGTGAGGGACCGCCCGCGCACCGCGTCCGCCTCGACGAGCAGCCACGGCCCGTGGCAGATCGCCGCCACCGGCTTGTCGCGCTCGACGAAGTCGCGCACGAGCGCCACCGCCTTCTCGTCGCAGCGCAGGCGGTCGGGGTTCGCGACGCCGCCGGGGATCAGGAGGCCGTCGTAGTCGCCGGCGCGCGCCTCCTCGACCGTGCGGTCGACGGGCAGCATGTCCGCCTTGTCGTCGTGGTTCATGCCCTGGATCTCGCCCGCCTCCAGCGACACGATGTCCACCTGCGCCCCGGCCGCCTCGAGAGCGCGCACGGGCTCCACCAGCTCGACCTGCTCAAAGCCGTCGGTGACGAGGACCGCGACGCGGCGCCCCTTCAGGACGCCGCCCGCCGCCCCGCCCGTGTTCGTCGTGGCCATGGCGCTCACTCCGTGCGGTCGGAGTCGGTGGACTGCTGGTCGGCGCTCTCCGCCTTCATGCGCGCCTTCGCCTCGCGCAGCTCGGCCAGCGCCGGGTTCATGCCGGACTTCGGGATGTGGCTCTCCTCCTGCCGGTCGTCCTTCATCGAGTTCTGGACCTTCTCCTTGTTGTCGTCCGTGAACTCCTCGCGCCGGCGATCCTTGTAGTCGGTCGCGTTGGCCTCGCCGGGATCGATCGCATACTGGTCGGGACGCTTGCCGCCCATGAGGGCCTCCTGATGGTTGGGATACGCCCCGCGGATGGGCAGGAAGTGCGCCCGCCCCCCGGGTCCGCCCCCGGCCGCCGGCCGGATCCGAAGCGACCACATCCATGAAAGTCAACGGGTTACAGCCTCCGGCGGCGGGGGCGATATTCCGCCCGTGCCCATCGTTCCCCTCCACGGACACGCGCCCCTCCGGCGGCGGCTGCTCGATGCCGCGGCCCGGGACGCCCTGCCGGCGAGCCTGCTCCTCCAGGGGCCCCGCGGCGTGGGCAAGCAGCGCCTCGCGCTCTGGCTGGGCCAGGCGCTCCTGTGCGAGGGCCCGCACGACGACCGCCCGGGCGGCGAGCCGTGCGGCCGCTGCCGGCACTGCCGCTACGCGGTCGAGCTGACCCACCCGGACCTTCACTGGTACTTCCCGCGCGAGCGGCCGAAGAACCCGGACCAGTCGCCGGCCGAGGTGCAGGCGGACTACGCGGCGGCCCGCGCGGAGCGGCTGGAGCGGCACGGCCTGTACGCGCCGGCGTCGGGGATGGAGGCGCTCTTCGTGGCGACCGTCCGCGCCCTGGTGCAGTCGGCCGCGGTCTCCCCCGCCCTCGCGCGACGAAAGGTCTTCGTGGTCGGGGACGCGGAGCGGATGGTCGCGCAGGAGGGCGCGGACGCGGCGGCCAACGCCTTCCTCAAGCTGCTCGAGGAGCCGCCGGCGGACACGCTCATCATCCTGACGTCGAGCGAGCCCGGGGCGCTGCTGCCGACGATCCGCTCGCGCGTGGTCACGCTGCGCGTGCCGCCGCTGGCCGCCGGCGACGTTGCCGGGCTGCTGGAGGACGCCCAGGTCCGCGAGGTGCTCGCGGGCGACGGCGTGCGCGAGTCGGCGGCGACGCTGGCCGCCTCGCTCGGCGGCGCGCCGGGGTCGCTGTTCGGCGGAAGGGAGCGCTCGGCGGCGGCCGGCGAGGCGCAGCGCCTGCTGGCGGCGGTCGTCCAGGGCGGGCGCCCCGAGCGGATGCGCGCGGCCTTCATGCAGGGCGCCTCCAAGGCGCGCGGCGCGTTCTCCGACGTGCTGGACGCGCTGACGGTGGCCCTTCGGGACCTGGCGCGCGACGCCAGCGCCCCGCGCAGCGCCGCCGATCCGACGCCGCGCGACGAGCACCGGGCGCTGGCCGCCAGCCGGGCCGTGGACGCCGTGGAGCGGGCGAAGGCGCGGGCCGCCGGCAACGTGAACCCCCAGCTGCTGACCGCGGAGCTCCTCCGCGAGATGGCGGCGGAGTTCCGCTGACCGTGGCGTCCACGCCACAGGCCGACGCGCCGCGCCCACGCTCGGCCGATGAGGGGTCGGGCCGGGACGCCGGGCGTGCCACACCGGGGCTGTCGCACGTGGACGCCACGGGCGAGGCGCGCATGGTCGACGTCGGGGCCAAGGCCGAGTCGGAGCGGCTGGCGCGGGCGGTCGGCGCGATCCGCATGGAGGGCGCGACGCTCGACCAGCTGCGAGAGAACCGGCTGGCCAAGGGCGACGTGCTGACCGTGGCGAAGATCGCGGGCATCATGGCCGCCAAGCGGACGTCCGACCTGATCCCGCTCTGCCACCCGATCGCCCTGTCCCATGCGGACGTGGCGCTGACGCTCGACCCGTCGCTCCCCGGGGTCCGGGTGGAGGCGACGGCGCGTACCAGAGGCCGGACTGGAGTGGAGATGGAGGCGCTGACGGCGGCGACCGTGGCACTCCTGACCATCTACGACATGGCCAAGGCAGTGGATCGCGGCATGATCCTCGAAGGGGTGCGGCTGGTCGAGAAGACCGGCGGCGCTTCAGGACCGTGGCGCACGTGAGACGTTGCATCGGACGTCGCCCGTGCTGCTGCGCCGGCGCCACACGGTTGGGCACGGCACATCGCTTGCCCCGTTCGTGGTCGTTCACCCCGTCGTCCGGTCACGGACGGCGGGCGCCGTTCCCTCATCCCACCAGCCATGCGTGACCCCGCCCCGCGCGAGTCGTACGCGTACCGCGGCGACGTAGCCCGTCGTCGTGCACGCCGTCGCCACCGCGTGCTCCTGGCCGGCGCCGCCCTCGCGGCGATCGTCCTGGTGCGCGAGCGCTCGCTCGAGGAGGCCGCCGCAGCGCCGGCCCGACACATCCCGCTCCTCGTCAACCATCCCGAGGCGCGTTATCTGGAGACGGCGCAGCTGGACCTGCGCCGCTGGCATCGCGTGTACCGCTACGCGAGCCGCTATCGCATCTCGCCCGACCTCGCGGGTGCCATCCACGACGCGGCGGTCGGCGAGGGGATCGAGCCCGAGCTGGCGTTCCGCGTGGTCCGCGTGGAGAGCGAGTTCAACGAGCGCGCGACGAGCCCCGTCGGCGCCGTCGGCCTCACGCAGCTGATGCCCGAGACGGCGCGGCACTACATGCCGAACGTCACGCGCAAGCAGCTCTACAACCGCGATCTCAACCTGCGCGTCGGCTTCCGCTACCTGCGCGGGCTGATCAAGGAGTACAAGAGCGTGCGCCTGGCCCTGCTGGTCTACAACCGCGGGCCGGTGGCCGTGCAGGCGGCGCTGAACAACGGGCAGGACCCGGCCAACGGCTACGAGCGCGTGGTGCTGGGCGACTATCGCGGCCGCGGCCTGCTGGACTGAGGCGTGGTCAGCTTTGGAAGTGCGACGGGCGGCCGTTTCGACGGCCGCCCGTTCGCGTTCAGCGCTCCGACTTGCCGGACTTCGCGGCCTTCTGCTTGGCGCTCTTCGGCTTCGCGTCCTTCGGCTTCGCGTCGGCCTTCTTCTCGGGCTTCTTCGGCGTCGGCTCCGCCTTCGTCTTCGCCGCCGGCTTCGCCTTCGCGGCGGGCTTCGCGGCCGCTTTCTCCGTCTTCACGGCGGCCTTCTTCGCCACGGACTTCGTGGGCTTCGCGGGCTTCGCGGGCTTCTCGCGCGCCACCGTCGTCAGCGCGAGCATCGCGACGTCGTCCTTCGCGCGCGTCTTCGCGACCTCGCGCGCAGCGACCTTCGACGGCGTCACGTCCTTCGTCTCCTTGGCGGCCTTCGTCTCCTTCGCGGCCTTCGCGTCGCGCTCGGTCTCGCCCGTGGCCACGCGCGTCGTCTCGTCCTTCTCCGACCTCTCGGCCTTCTCGGCCTTCTCGCCCCTCGCCGGCGCGCGCTCGGCGACGCGCGGCGCCTCGATCGGGGCGAGCGCCGGCAGCGCGCCCGCACCGCTCCCGTCGTCCGCGTCGGCCGCCGGGCGGGCGTACTCCAGCACCGCCGCCGTCGGCACGCGCACCGCCTGACCCGAGATCAGGCGCCCCTTCCACTTCCCCTTCTGCACCGTGTTCAGCGAGGGGTTGTACGCGGTCAGCAGCGCGAGCGGCACGCCCTGGCGCTCCGCCAACCCCTCCAGCGTCTCGCGCTTCTTCGTCGTCGCCTGTTTGAACGCGCGGCGCGTGCTCGCGTCGAGCTTCGCGTAGCGCGCCGCGAATCCCACCGCCGAGCCCACGGGCAGGCGCACCTGCACGCGCGCGTCCGGCGGCGTGAGGCCGCGCAGGAACTGGGGATTGAGATCGAGCAGCTGCGCGCGGGAGGCCGACGCGGCGCGCGCGACCGCCGCCAGCGGCGTGAGCGGCGCGACCGTCACCGAGTCGTACGCGAACGCGGGCTGCGCGCGCACGGAGAGGTTGTAGCGCGGCAGCTCCTTCGCCACGAGCGCGGCCGCGATCAGCTGCGGCACGTAGTTCTTCGTCTCGGGGCGCAGGTAGTCGGCGTCCACCATCGCGAAGAAGCGCGCGTCCCCGAGCGTGCTGTCGGACGACGCGGTGAGCTGCGCGAGCCCGCGCGACACGCGCGTCGGCCCGCCGTTGTACGCGGCCGCGGCGACGAAGTACGAGCCGAACTCCTTCTTCAGCCACTTCAGCATCTTCACCGCGCCGTCGGTGGCGCGCACCGGATCACGGCGCTCGTCCAGCCACCAGTCGACGCGCAGCCCGACGTCGCGCGCGGTCGGCGCCATGAACTGCCACATCCCCACCGCCGACACGCGCGACACGGCGTTCGCGTCGTAGCCGCTCTCGACGAGCGGCAGGTAGATGAGGTCCTCGGGCAGGCCGCCCGCGCGCAGCTTGGCGCGGATCATCGGCTCGTAGCGCGCGCCGCGCGCGAGCCACCCCGTGAACGTGCCGCGCGCGCTGCCCGTGAACAGCCGCACGTAGTGCTGCACCCGCTCCTCGTCCTCGAACGCGTGGACGTCGAGGTCGAACGTCACGCCCGCCAGGTGCGGCGCGTGCGGCCGCGGCGCCTCGGGCACCGCGAGCGGCGCGCTGGCCGCCGGCGCGGGCAGGTCCGACGGCGTCTCCACGGGCACGTCGGGCCGCGCGACGGGCGTCGGCGCGGTGGCGGGCCGCAGCCCCGGCGAGCAGGCGCCGAGCAGGGCGAGCGTCGCGGACAGGAGCGCGGCATGCGCGCGCCGCGTGAGCGGGGCGTCCTGGGATGGCGGCACGGAACGGCGGCAGGCGGTGCGGCGGGGCGCGGCGCCCCGGAAGCGGCGCGCGCGGAACGGCGGGGATCGAAGCGGCGAAACGTAGCGCGGCCGGACCACGCCCGCGACCGTCGGGGCGTGGTGCCGGCCGCGTGTCCGCGGACGTGCGGGCGATCAGTCCGGCACGCTGCCGAGCACGCGATTGGTCGCGTTGAGGACCGAGAGGACCGCGGCGTGCGGCAGGTCGGTGTCGCCCATCGCGGCACCCACCAGGCGCACGGGCTCGCGCCCCGCGACGACGGCCACCTGCACGAGGACGACGGTCTCGTCGAAGGCGCGGACGGTCTTCACGCCGAGCAGCTCGAAGCGCATCCCGGAGCTGGACGCGCGGTGCAGCGCGTCGAGCGTGGCCTCGGCCACGATGCGCAGGTCGCCGAGGGCGATCGCGTGGCCCTCGCGCACGCCGACGACCGTCGTGCCGTCCAGGCGCTGGAGCTCGACCTCGGCGCGGCATAGCCCGGACGGGAAGCGCTGGGCGCGGAGCGCGAGGAGGCGGACGCGGCGCGGCTCCCCGGCGCTGTTCTCCGCCGGGGAGCGACTCGGCTCCGATTCGTACGATGCGGCAATGGAAGCCATGCGAACGACGGGTGAGTGCGACGTCGACGCCGGCCGCCCCCGGTTGACGGCCACCGGAGGCGTGGCACGGTGTACACGATCCAGCCGGCGTGACGCAACGCGACCGACTTGCAGGGTCCGGCTCCGGGGACGATGCTCCGCCGCATGCGACCACCGACCATCGCCCTGCTCCTCCTGACCATCGGCACCGCGGCGCCGCGGCTTGAGCCCCGTCCGGTGACGCCCGTCACCCGGGCCACGATCCGGGCGGCCGCGCGACGACCGGCGCCCCTCGATTCCCTGCGGATGGCGCTGGAGGCGCGGATCGCCGCGCTCCGGGCGCGGGTGCCGACCGTGGTGGTGGCCGTGGCGGTGCGCGACCTCGCGCCGGGCGGCGGCTCGCTCGACCTGGCGGGTGACAGCGTCTTCCACGCCGCCAGCACGATGAAGCTGCCGGTGATGATCGAGCTGTTCCGGTCCGCGGACCGCGGCGCGCTGTCGCTCGACCAGGAGATCCTGCTCGTCAACCAGTTCGCGTCGGTCGCCGATGGATCGCCCTACGCGCTGGACGCCGGCGACGACTCGGACAGCTCGGCCTACGCGCTGGTGGGGCGACGCGTCGCCGTGCGCGAGCTGGTGCGGCGGATGATCGTGCGCTCCAGCAACCTCGCCACCAACGCGGTCATCGCGCTCGCGGATCCGGTGCGCACGACGGCCACCGCACGTGCCCTCGGCGCCTCGCGCATGGAGGTGCGGCGCGGCGTGGAGGACAACGTCGCGTTCCGCGCGGGGATCATCAACACCACGACGGCGCCCGACCTGGCCGCGCTGCTCGTGGCGCTGCAGCAGGGCCGCGCCGCCTCGCCGGCAGGGACGCGCGCGATGCTCGACATCCTCGCGGCGCAGGAGCACAACGGCGAGATCCCGGCGGGGCTGCCGCCGGGCACGCGCGTGGCGCACAAGACCGGATCGATCACCGGCGTGCTGCACGACGCGGCGCTGGTGTATCCGCCGGACCGGCCGCCGTACGTGCTGGTCGTGCTGACGCGCGGCATCGCCGAGGAGGTCGTCGCCCGCGCCGCCATCGTGGACGTCGCGCGCCTGGTGCACGCCGCCCTGCGGCCGGACGCGCGCGCGGCGCGGTAGCCTCAGCGCTCGGGCGCGGGCCCGGAACGCGCGGCGACGACGGGCCGGGACGCCGGGCGCCGGATGGGCGGCGCGCGGTGCACGCGCAGGTCCGCGCGGCCGTGGGCCTCGGCGCGCAGGACGATCGCGTCCTGCAGCGCGTGCACGGCCAGCACGCGCGCCGTCGGCACGGTGGCCGACAGCCGCACCCCGTCGGTGAGGTCGCGGTTGAGGGCGCGCTCGAGGCGATCGCGCGCCTGTTCCACCAGCCCGCTCGCCGGCCAGCGGGCGCGCGAGCGCAGCGCGTCGCGCAGCTCGCCGTGCGTGAGCCAGTCGAGGCCCCGCACCATCAGCTGCTCGCTGGCGACGTCGTAGTCGAGGTCCTGCACGTGCAGCTCGCCCGAGGGCGCGTCGTAGACCGGGCGTCCGACGAAGCGCACCTGTCCACCCGCCGCGCCGTCGACGCGCACCGTCAGCGCGACGCGCCCGCCCCGCGCGGCCGACAGCGCGGCGTCGCGCACGACGAGCCGCTGCCCCTGCCGCTCGAACGTGCGCCCGACGAGCCGCGGCGCGACGATGCGGTTCGCGGCCGCGTAGTCGAGCGCCGCGTCCAGCCGGATGCGCAGCCCCGCCGGCGCGCTGTCGCCGCCCACCGCGCCGCGTGCGCCGAGCGTGGGCAGCGGCGTCCGCGACGGCGGCGGGCGCGTGCCGCTGACGATGCGCGGGTTCGCGGTGAGCGCGAGCGGCGCGACCAGCGCACCGTCCTCCGCGGCCAGCGCGCCCATGCGCACCTCGGACGGCCGCACCTCGAGCCACAGGTCGTCGCGGATGCGGATGGGCTGCTGCAGCAGCGCCCACCAGCGGTCGACGCGCTGCCGCACGTCCATGCGCGCGAGCCGCTCGTCCACCAGCGCCGCCTTGCCCTCGAGCTTCCCGCGCACCGCGTTGACGACGCGCTCGGTCACGTCGTACTTGACGACGGTCACGCGGCAGCGATCGCGCGTGTCGTCGCTCGCCGGCTCCACGGCCGCGATGCGCGTGCGCGGCCGCAGCCGCCAGTCCGGCGCGAGACGCACGGTGGACGTGAGCGCGATGCGCAGCCGCGGCGGCTCGCCGTCGCCGAGCCCGCACGAGCCGCTGACTGCGGGCGCGAAGCGCGCGTCGTACCAGCCGCGCGCGCGATACGTCACGACCGACGCGATGGTCGCCGTGTTCCCGCGCACCGTCACGCGGAACGGCGTCCGCTCGGCCGCGAACGCGACGGACACCTTCGGGTTGCTCGGGATCTGCTTCCGCTGCGCGAGGTCGCCGAACGTGCGCGGGACGGAGGCCTCCAGCGCCGCGACGGCGGGCGCGAGGTCGTACGCCACCTGCAGGTCCAGCTCCGACGCCGGCAGCGCGGGCAGCGCCGCCACGACGTCGCCCTCCGCGCTGGCGACGGTGCGCGCGCCGGTCGCCTCGGGCGCGTCGTGCGTCGCACGCTCGCAGCCCGCGAGGAGCGCCAGCGCGAGCGCCGCGGCGCGGACGCGAGCCGACGACGTTCTCACGGCAGCGATCGCAGCCAGGCCAGCGCCTCCGCCCGGTCCTCGAAGATGCGCACGGTGATCTGCGCGTTGTCGTTGAGCGTCTGGAACATGCGCGCCATCCCGAACTGCACCGCGCTGGCCGTCAGGAACGCGGTGCGCGTCGGCCCGGAGAGGACGGCATCGCGCCGCTCGCGCACGGCGGCGAGCATCTCCGAGAAGCCGACGTCGAACCCCTCGACGGCCGTCAGGTCGATGAGGCGGTTCGGCGTGACGGCGCGCCCCGCGTCGAACGCCGTGGTGAGCCCGGGCATCTCGCGCAGGTCGCTCGCTGTGACCGTCCCCGCCCCGCGGATCACGAGCAGCCCCTCGGTGAACTCGGCCTCGATGGTCATCGCGACGGACAGCGGACGGGATCGGGCGCGCGATCCTCGTGGGCGAGTGGATCGAGCAACGTCGATGCCACTCCCGGAGACACCCACGGGCCGCCATCCAGGGGATGACAGCCCGTGGGAGCCTGCGGTGACGATGGGCGGCCCTCCCAAGCGTGCCCGGTCGCCACCGATGACACTTTCGTAATCCAGTGTCATTTGCGCAAGACCGGGGTGCGGCGAGCGGACGCGGCCGTCGCGACCGTCAGAGCAGTCGCAGCACCGCCGCGTCGTCGGCGTCCGCATCCGCCGATGCGGGTCCGCTGGGAGCGGCCCAGGGCACGCGCGTCCGGGCGACGAGCTCGCGGGACTCGCGGGAGACGGCGCGCGCGCGCTCCATGGCGTTGAGCGCGCGCAACAGGCGCAGGTGCGCCGCGAAGCGGGGGTTCACCGCGAGAGGGAGGCCGCCGGCGGGCATCGTCATGGTCGGGCGCGAACGGTAGGGGTCGACTGGCGAGCGGCCTATTGTATCCGGGCCGATCAAATCGTCAACCACCCCCGACCGTTCATGACCCCGGAGGGATTCGAACCCTCGACCTGACGATTAAAAGTCGCCTGCTCTAACCAGCTGAGCTACAGGGTCGCAGCGCGCGCCGCCGCGTGGGCCGCGCGTCGCGGCGTAGTCTAGTCCGGCCCCCGAGCCGTCGCCACGCGCGACACGCCGCGATCGTCGCGACCCGGGGGCTGCCGCCGTCCGCAGCACGCCGCTTGCGCATCCCGCCGCCCCGTCGCGCTTCGAGAGAAGTCGCCGTCGCCCCACCGCGGAAGCCAGGAGGAGAGCCCGCATGATGTCCGAAGGCGAGCCAACCCTGTCACAGCACCTCCGGGGATCGCACGGCGAGAGCGCGCCGGCGGCGCACGGCGCCGTGCGCCGCGCGGCCGAGGCGGTGATCCAGGCGCTCAGCGCGCCGCGGCTGTCCCACGACGCGCTGCGCGGCGCCGTGGTCCGCTACGGCAGCGTCGCGCGCGATCTCGCGCTCGATCCCACCGACATGCTCGCGGCGCTGGTGCCGATGGTGACGCGCTGCATCGAGCGGCTGGCGCCCGACGAGCGGTCGCAGGTCGAGAGCTGGGTGCAGTGGTGGGCCATCCACGGCTACCATCGCGTGGACTGACGCGCGGACGGATCGCCCCGGCGCGCGCGCTCCGCCTCGCGCAGCTCGCGCTCGCGCCGCCGCACGACCTCGGGCGCGACGAACGGATCGGCGACGATCGCGCGCGCCGGCACCGCGTACGCGCGCCGCGCGGGCACCGAGACCAGCTCGCGCTCGGGCCACCGCAGCGCGGTGAGGGCGCCGCCGAACACGCAGCCCGTGTCGATGTCCACGGTCTCGTTGCGCCAGCGCGGCTCGAGCACGGGGGTGTGCCCGAACACCACGAGCGCACGCCCCGAGTAGCGCGCGGCCCAGTCCACGCGCACGGGTAGCCCGTCGGCGTCGGGCACGCCGGTGGTCTCGCCGAACAGCGCCCGGTCGCGGACGCGGCGCGAGTCGCGGCCGTGCAGCCCCTGCGGCAGCCCGCCGTGCGCCACGACCAGCGCTCCGCCATCGAGCACGAGGTGGCTCGGCAACCCGGCGAGGAACGCGCGCACCTCGGCGGAGAATGCCGGCGGCGCCTGCGCCAGCTCGGCCAGCGTCTCCTCGAGGCCGTGCGCGACGTGCACGGTGCGCCCCTCGAGCTTGCGGAGCAGCTTGTCGTCGTGGTTGCCGGGCACCATGAACGCACTGCCCGCGCGCACCATGTCCATGCCGATGCGCAGCGCATCGGCGACGCGCGGGCCGCGATCCACGAGGTCGCCGACGAAGACGACACGGCGCCCTTCCGGATGCCGCCAACCGCCCGCTTCGCGGGCACCCGCGTGCTCTCCGTGCACGTAGCCGAGCCGCGCGAGCAGCTCCTCCAGCTCGTCGGTGCAGCCGTGCACGTCGCCGATGACGTCGAACGGCCCGCGCTCCACCCGTCGGTCCGTCGGCAGCGGCTCGCGCACGATGCGCACGGCCGCGACCGCGTCGGGCGAGCGCAGCACGTGCACGACCGCGTGCCCCTCGGCCGCCAGTCCGTCGAGCCCGCGGTGCAGCTGCTCGCGCTGCCGCAGGAGCACGTCGGCGTCGGCATCGCGATCCTCGCGCGCGGCGCGGCGCGTCTCGCACACGGCCTCCGGCAGGTCGAGCACGATCACCGCCGTCGGCAGGTGGCAGCGACGCGCCAGCTCCAGCAGCGGCGCGCGCGCGGAGGGACGCACGTTCGTCGCGTCCACGACCGTCAGCCGCGGCCGCTCCAGCCGCTTGGCGACGATGAGGTGCAGCACCGCGAACGCCGCATCCGTCGCCGTCTGGTCGTTCTCGTCGTCCGACACCGCCGCGCGGCATGCGTCCGACGACACGACCTCCGTGCGCGCGAAGTGTGCGCGCGCGAAGGTCGACTTGCCGCTGCTCGTCGGGCCGACGAGGAGCACGAGCGAGGGATCGGGAATGCGGAGGTCCATGCCGGGTCGATGGCCGCTCGGTTGGCGCGATGCGCAGCGCAGCGCGAGCCGTGTGCCGTGGCGGCGCGTCGCGCGTGGTATCGAATCTGCGCTCCCGCCGCGTGAATGACGACCGCAACGATACCGATCCCGACCTGGCGCCGCCTCCCGGTGGGCGCCGAGCTCGCCCCTGAAGGAGGCGCGCACTTTCGCGTGTGGGCGCCGGAGCGCGCGCGCGTGACCGTCGTGCTGGAGCCGGGCGATGAGCGTGGCGCGGCGCGAGGCGTCGCGCAGGAGTTCGCGCTGGAGCGCGAGGACGACGGCTACTTCTCCGGCCACGTCGCCGACGCGCGCGCGGGCACGCGGTACCGCTACCGTCTGGACGGCGGCGACGCGTTCCCCGATCCCGCGTCGCGCTCGCAGCCCGAGGGACCGCACGGCCCGTCCGAGATCGTCGATCCGACGACGTTCGCGTGGACCGACGCGGAGTGGCGCGGCGTCGCACCCGAGCGCCACGTCGTCTACGAGCTGCACCTCGGCACGTTCACGCCCGCGGGCACGTGGGCCGGCGCGGCCGAGCGGCTGGAGGATCTCGCCGCGCTCGGCGTGACGACGATCGAGGTGATGCCCGTCGGTCAGTTCCCCGGCCGCTTCAACTGGGGCTACGACGGCGTCGGCCTGTACGCGCCCGCGCACCAGTACGGCACGCCCGACGACATGCGCCGCTTCGTCGATCGCGCGCACGCGACGGGGCTCGCGGTCATCCTCGACGTCGTCTACAACCACCTCGGTCCCGACGGCAACTACCTGGGCCAGTTCTCGCCGCATTACCTCACGAGCGCGCACCACACCGACTGGGGCGACGCGCTCAACTTCGACGCCGCGCACAGCGGTCCGGTGCGCGAGTACTTCGTCGCCAACGCGGGCTACTGGATCGACGAGTTCCACCTCGACGGGCTGCGGCTCGACGCGACGCACGCGATCGTCGACACGTCGTCGCCGCACGTGCTCGCGGAGCTGGGCCAGCGCGCGCGTGCCGCGGCGCGGGGCCGGCCGATCTGGATCGTGAGCGAGAACGAGCCGCAGGACGTGCGCAACCTGCGGCCGGCCGACGCCGACGGCTTCGGGCTCGAGGCGATGTGGAACGACGACTGGCACCACTCCGCGGTCGTCGCGCTCACCGGACGCGACGAGGCGTACTTCACGGACTACCGCGGCACGGCGTCGGAGTTCGTGGCGATGGCGAAGCACGGCTTCCTCTACCAGGGCCAGTGGTACAGCTGGCAGAAGCAGCGCCGCGGCACGCCGTCGCTCGGCATCCCGCCGTGGCGCTTCGTGCACTTCCTCCAGAACCACGACCAGATCGCGAACTCCGGCGTCGGCGAGCGGCTGCACCTGCTCACGAGTCCGGCCCGCTGGCGCGCGCTCACCGCGGTGCTGCTGCTCGGCCCCCAGACGCCGATGCTCTTCCAGGGGCAGGAGTTCGCGGCCAGCGCGCCGTTCGTCTTCTTCGCCGACCACCGCGACGAGCTCGCGAAGCTGGTGCACGAGGGGCGGTTCAAGGAGCTGCACCAGTTCCCGAGCCTCGCGCTCGACGAGATGCGCCCGTACCTCGCGGTGCCGCACGATCCGATCTCGTTCGAGCGCTGCAAGCTCGATTGGGCGGAGCGCGAGCGCCACGCGGCCGTGTGGGAGATGCATCGCGACCTGCTGCGTCTGCGGCGCGAGGATCCCGTGCTCTCGACGTCGCGCACGGGCGTCGGCGCGTCGGCGGGCCAGTTCGACGCCTGCGTGATCGACGACGACGCCTTCCTCCTGCGCTGGTTCGGCGAGAACGGCGACGACCGCCTGCTCGTCGTGAACCTCGGCCGCACGCTGCATCTGGATCCGGCGCCGGAGCCGCTGCTCGCGCCGCCGCAGGGCGCGCGCTGGTCGATCGCGTGGTCGAGCGAGTCGCCGCGCTACGGCGGGCTCGGAACGCCATCGGTCGATGCGCCCGAGACGCCGCGCCGGCCGCACGACCGCTTCACCGACCGCTGGCTCGCCGAGAACTGGCGCCTGACGGCGGAGACGGCGGTGCTGCTGGTGCCCGCGCCCGCGCCGCCCGACGACGGCCGCTGACCGCCCCGCCCTCCCGCCACGTACGTACACTGTCATGACGCGCCTCATCGACCGCGTCGTGCGCCGCATTCCGTGGACGCCCCACGACGCGCGCGACGTCGAGCCACTCATCACGCGCGAGTGGCTCGTCACCAATGGACTGGGCGGCTACGCGTCCGGGACGGTGGCGGGCGTCGTCACGCGCCGCTACCACGGCGTGCTGGTCGCGGCGCTCCAGAACCCGCTCGGCCGCATGGTGCTGCTGAACCACCTCGTCGACTGCGTCTCGCTGCCCGACGGCAGCCAGGCGAGCCTCGGCGGCGAGGAGTGGGCGGAGGGGCGTCTCGACGCGGCGGGCGCGCAGGCGCTGGCCGAGTTCCGCCTGGAGGCGGGGCTGCCCGTGTGGCGATACGCCCTCCGCGGCGCGGACGGTCCGGTCGTGATCGAGAAGCGGCTCATGATGCCGTACCGCCAGAACACGGTGTACGTGGGCTACGTGCTGCTCGACGGCGCGGACACCGTGGGCCTCACGCTGCGCCCTGCCCTGCACTTCCGCGGCTACGAGGATCCGGTGACGACGCCGGAGTCGGCGACGTACCACCTGTCCGCGGCAGGCGATCACTTCGCGGTGACCGCGGACGCGTCGCCGCTGCCGCCGCTGCGCATCCGCGTGCACGGCGCGGAGGTGAAGGTGCGCCTCGAGCCCTCGGTGACGAACGAGCTGCTGTACCGCGTGGAGCAGGCGCGCGGCTACGAGAACCGCGGGCAGCTCTGGTCGCCGGGCGCGTTCGACGTGCAGCTGCAGCGCGGCGTGCCGGTGACGTTCGTCGCGTCGGCGGAGGCGCCCGAGGTGCTCGCGGCGCTCGACCCCGACGAGGCGTGGCATGCGGAGCTGGAGCGGCGGCGCCGACTGCTCGATCAGGCCACGGTCGCGGGCGACGACGTGACCGCCGCGGAGCTCGTGCTGGCGGCCGACCAGTTCCTCATCACGCCGGCGGGCCGTCTGCGCGACCGCGTGCGCGCGCAGGCGGTGGGCGACGAGGTGCGCACGGTGATCGCCGGCTACCACTGGTTCACCGACTGGGGCCGCGACACGATGATCGCGATGGAGGGGCTGACGCTCACGACGGGCCGCTGGCGCGAGGCGGGCTTCATCGTGCGCACGTTCGCGCAGTACGTGCGCGACGGCTTGATCCCCAACATGTTCCCCGACGGCAGCAACGAGGGGCTGTACCACACGGCCGACGCGACGCTCTGGTTCTTCCACGCGCTCGATCGCTACGTGCAGGTCACCGGCGACCGGGCGACGCTGCGCCGCCTGCTGCCGACGATGACCGACATCGCCGAGCAGCACCTGCGCGGCACGCGCTACGGCATCCGCATCGATCCGGCGGACGGGCTGCTGACGCAGGGCCAGGAGGGCTACCAGCTCACCTGGATGGACGCGAAGATGGGCGACTGGATCCCGACGCCGCGGCGCGGCAAGGCGGTGGAGCTGAACGCGCTCTGGTACAACGCGCTCTGCCTGCTCGCCCGCTGGACGCGCGAGGAGCGCGAGCCCGGCGCCGAGTCGCGGTGGAGCACGGAGGCGAGCCGCGCGCGCGCGTCGTTCAATCGGCGCTTCTGGCACGAGGGCGGCGGCTACCTGTACGACGTCGTCGACGGTCCCGACGGGGACAGCGCCGAGTTCCGCCCGAACCAGCTGCTCGCGGTGTCGCTGCCGAATCCGGTGCTCGACGAGGCGCGCTGGGCGAGCGTCGTGGAGGCGTGCGAGCGGCTGCTCGTGACGCCGATGGGGCTGCGCTCGCTGGCACCGGGCAGCCCCGAGTACAAGCCGCAGTACTTCGGCGACCTGCGCACGCGCGACGGGGCGTACCACCAGGGCACGGTGTGGGGCTGGCTGATAGGCCCGTGGGTGGACGCGTGGCTCAAGGTGCATCCCGGCGATCGCGCGGGCGCGCGCCGCTGGCTGCAGGGCCTCGCCGGCCACCTCGACGAGTTCGGCGTGGGCTCGGTGGCGGAGGTGTTCGACGCCGAGGCGCCGTTCACGCCGCGCGGCTGCATCGCGCAGGCGTGGAGCGTGGCGGAGCTGCTACGATGCTGGGCGATGACCGACGAGAGAGCTCCGTGAACGACTCGGCGCCCGGCGCTCGGCGCTCACTCCTTCGCGGCGAAGGAGCGAGCGCGGAGCGCCGGGCGCCGAGCGTGATGCGGAGCGCTGGCGTTACGCCGTCGGCGCCGCGATCAGCGCCTCGTTCGCCGAGCCGGGCGCCCACGCATTCTGCAGGTACTGCATCACCATGCGCTGCGTGTTGAAGAACGACCCGTTGACGGCGATCGCGTTGCGCTGCACCTCACCCCACTTGTACGGCATGCCGTAGAAGAGCGGCAGGACGACGCGCTCCAGCTTGTAGTACAGCTCCGGGATGTCCGCGGTCGGATCGACCGTGAGCCCCGGATCCGCGCCGATCGACCATCCCGTCGCGCCTTCGAGGCAGCCCTCGATCCACCAGCCGTCAAGCACCGACAGGCTCGGCACGCCGTTGAGCGCGGACTTCATCCCGCTCGTGCCGCTCGCCTCGAGCGGACGCATCGGGTTGTTGAGCCACACGTCGGAGCCCGACGTCAGCAGGTGGCCGAGCGTCATCTCGTAGTTCTCGACGTACACCACCTTCACGAGGTCGCCGAGCTTGCGCGCGCTCTCGTGGATGCGGCGGATCATCGCCTTCCCGTTCTCGTCCTTCGGGTGCGCCTTGCCGCCGTAGACGATCTGGATCGGGCCGACCTGCGTCGCGATGCTGCGCAGGCGGTCGAGGTCCGAGAAGATGAGGTCCGTGCGCTTGTACGTCGTCGCGCGGCGCGCGAAGCCGATCGTGAACACGCGCGGGTCGAGATGCACGCCGGTGCGGCGCTCCACCTCGTCGAGCATCGCCTGCTTGGCCGCGCGGTGGGCCGAACGGATGTCCTCGACGGGGATCGTGATCGCGTAGCGCAGGTAGTTGTTGTCGCGCCGCCACTCGGGGAAATAGCGGTCGAAGAGCTGCCGGAACGGCTCCGCCGTCCACGTCACCGCGTGCACGCCGTTGGTGATGGCGCCGATCGGGAACTCGGGGAACATCTCCTGCGAGACCTGCTGGTGCCGCAGCGCCACGCCGTTGATGAAGCGCGAGCAGCGCAGCGCGAGGCGGGTCATGTTGAGCTCCGTGCCCTCCCACAGCTGCAGCGCGTCGAGCGTCGCCGCGCGCTCGCCGAGCACCTCGCGCGTGAGGTCGCCCGCGAAGCGGTCGTGGCCCGCGGGCACCGGCGTGTGCGTCGTGAAGATGCAGCGGCGCGCCACGGCCTCCACGTCGCCGACGTTCGCCTCCCACGGCTGTCGCCCCGCGTACTGGCGCTCCAGCAGGTGCAGGCAGAGGAGCGCGGCGTGGCCCTCGTTGATGTGGAACTGCGTCTCCTCGCCGTAGCCCATCGCTTCCAGCAGCGCGGCGCCGCCCATGCCCAGCACGACTTCCTGGCACAGGCGGTAGCGCGAGTCGCCGCCGTAGAGCGTGTCGGTCAGCGTCTGGTCGTAGGGCGAGTTCTCGGGCAGGCGCGTGTCCAGCAGGAACACGGGCACGACGCCGTCGCTGACGCCGCGGATGTCGTAGCGCCAGGCGCGGACGACGACGGGGCGTCCCTCGACCTGCACGGTCACCGTCTGCGCGACCGCCTGCAGGCGCTCCTCCGG
The DNA here is from genome assembly GCF_030159095.1 of Roseisolibacter agri. Taxonomy (NCBI): domain Bacteria; kingdom Pseudomonadati; phylum Gemmatimonadota; class Gemmatimonadia; order Gemmatimonadales; family Gemmatimonadaceae; genus Roseisolibacter; species Roseisolibacter agri. The sequence continues at coordinate 422,726 of NZ_BRXS01000007.1, read as the reverse complement.
GCGCCACTCCGCCGGCCCTTCGGTCTGGCCGCCGTCGGCGTCCAGGTGCTGGCGGAAGTAGCCGAGCCGGTGCGCGAGCGTGACGGCGACGACGGGGAGGCGCAGGTCGGCGGCCGAGCGCAGCGTGTCGCCGGCGAGGACGCCGAGGCCGCCGCTGTACGTGGGGATCGCCTGCTCGAGGCAGATCTCCATCGAGAAGTAGGCGACGGTCATGGGGCGAGCCGCGGCCATGGGGTACCTCGGATACGGAGGGAGTACGCCGCGCATGGGCGGCGCTTGGTGGGAGGCGGGCGGCGCGGGCCGTCCTGGACGGCGACCGGGCCCACCGGGCTGCTGCGGAAAAGCTAATACGTCCGGCCGGCGGCCTGGACCAACCGGCCGCCCGGACGGTCATGGACGACCGGTCGGGGCCCGAGGTGACGACCCCGCTCAGTCGCCGATGAACAGCGCGACAGGGAGCGCGTCCAGCAAGCGCGCGAGAGAGATGGAGTCCTCGACGGGCACTTCCCCACCGCTCACGAGGTCGCGCAGCGCACTGGTACCGAGGGCGTGCCGCACGGTTCCGAGATCGAGCCGCGTGTCGCCCCAGCGCGCACCCACGGGTGGCGCGCCGTCCGGCGCGAGACCGAGCGGAAGTCGCGGCGCGACGGCGATCGCCGCGCGTCCCTCGTGCACGCGCGCGAAGGCCACGACGTGCACGGCGTGCTCGCCGGTGGCGTGCAGCGGCACGTACGACCCGTCCGTGAAGAGCGCCGCATGCGCGCGCCGCGCCTGGAGCACCGAGCGCAGCACGTGCAGCTTGATCCGCCCGTCGGCCGCGTGCTCGAGCAGCTCCGCGGGCGCCACCGTCCCCAGCTCGCGCTCGACCAGCGCCACCTTCCGCTCCGCCCAGTCGACGGGGCCGCGGTTGTCGGGATCGACGAGCGCGAGCTGCCACAGCTCGTCGCCGCGGTAGGTGTCGGGCGTGCCGGGCGCCGCGCCCTGCAGCAGCGTGCGCGCGAGCGAGGTCCACCGGCCCGCCGGCGCGACGACGGCGAGCAGCGACGCCAGCTCCGTGCGGAACTCGGCGCCTCCGTCCTCCACCATCACGGCGCGCGCGAACGCGAGCACGCCGTCCTCATAGGCGGCGTTCGGCTGCGTCCAGCTGGTCTGCGCCTTCGCCTCGCGCATGGCCTTGCGCAGGTACTCCTGCACGCGCGCGACGAGCGCGTCGTCCGCCGCTCCGTCGTGGCCCTCCGGCCAGATGCCGACGAGCGTCTGGTAGAGCAGCCACTCGGTGTTCGCGTCGGGCACGTTGCGGCGGCCGACCTTCGTGCGCAGCGGCGCGTGCCGGCGGTGCCAGCGGCCCACGAGCGCGTTCCAGCGCGCGGGCACCTCGGCGAGCGCGTCGAGCCGCGCGCGCACGTCGGCGGAGCGCTTGGTGTCGTGCGTCGTCGCGGCGACCATCGCGCGCGGCCACCGCGCGCCGCGCGCGGCGTTGGCCGCGTGCAGCTCCTCCACGGCCGCTTCCAGCGGATGATCGGGCTCGCCGCCGACCTCGTTCAGCGAGGCGACCGGGAACCAGCGATAGAGCGCCGTGTCCTCGATGCCCTTGGCCGTCGCGGGGCCGCTCGTCTGCTGGAAGCGGAGCGCCGCCTCGTGCGCGGCGCGGCGCTGCGCGGCCTTCATCGGCACGTCGCCCGGCACGTCGCCGAGCAGGACGCCGGCGACGAAGTGCAGGACGTCGGGCTTCGCGACGCCGCGCGCCGTCGCGTGCGCGACCGCGTCCTCCAGCAGCCGGCGATCGTGCGGGTCGGCCACCAGCCGCCCGTCCGACGCCGACGCGCGCACGTAGGTGCGGTACACCGGCAGCGCGATCGCGAGCTGCAGCAGCGCCTCGCTCATCGCCGCCGGCTTCGCGTCCACGCCCACCGCGCGCGCGACGCGCATCAGCAGCGACACGAGCCGGCGCAGCTCCGGGCGGAATGCCGTGCGCAGCACGTGCTCCTTGCCGCGCTCCGCGACGTCCGCGTACGTCGCCGTCGGCCGCGCGCGCAGCTGCCGGCGATAGCCCCTCTCCAGCGTCGCGGCCCCGTCGGGCGACACGAACACGCGCTCGATCTCGTTCAGCGCCTCGTAGCCCGTCGTGCCGTCCACCGGCCACTCGGGGCGCAGCGCCTCGCCGTGCGCGAGGATCTTCTCGACGAGGATCGGCACGCGCTCGTCCGGGCGCCGCGCGTCGAGCGCCGCGCGCAGCATGCGCAGATACGCGTGGGGATCGGCCAGGCCGTCGACGTGGTCCACGCGCAGCCCGTCGATGCGGCCCGCGGCCACCTGCGCCAGCGTCCACGCGTGGTACGCCTCGAACACGGCGGGATCCTCGACGCGCACGGCCACCAGCTCCGTCACGTCGAAGAAGCGGCGGAAGTGCAGCTCGCGCGTCGTCTCGCGCCAGTGCGCCAGCCGCCACCGCTGCCGCTCGAGCAGCGCGGCGAGTCGCATGCGCCCGTCGTCGCCCGACGCGAACACGTCCAGCACCCACTCCACGTACGCGCGCACCGCCTCCGACCGCGCGATCAGCGCCGTCGCCGCGCGCACGGCGTCGGACGCCGCGCGCACGGCGTCGGACGCCGCGTCCGCATCGAGCGCCCGCCCGCCCTCGCCCTGCAGCCCCGCGCGCAGCCGCGCCCATTCGGCCTCGTCCTCGCGCGCGTGCGGCGGGAAGACGTAGGTGTGCGTGACGGCGAACAGCTCGTGCACGGTTCGCGGGTCGAGCGGGAAGAGGTGCTCGTAGTAGCGCACGACGAACGCGTCGCCCTGCACCGCCAGCCGCAGCTCGCCGCGCGCGAGCACCTCTTCCGGCCCGTCGCCGAGCACCGGGAGCACGATCCGGCCGCGCGCGTGCGAGGCGCTCCAGTCGACGTCGAACCAGCGCGCCCAGCGCGAGTCGCGCCCCAGCGCGAGCACGTCGAGCCAGTACGGGTTCGCCGGCCCCGCGCCCATGTGGTTGGGCACGATGTCGACGATCAGCCCCATCCCGTGCGCGTGCACCGCGTCGGCCAGCGCGACGAATCCCATGTCGCCGCCCAGCTCAGGGTTCGCGCGCGTGGGATCGACGACGTCGTAGCCGTGCGTGCTCCCCGGACGTGCCGCGAGCACCGGCGGGAGGTAGACGTGCGAGACGCCCAGGCGCTGCAGGTAGGGCACCAGCCGCGTCGCGTCCGCGAAGCCGAACTCGCGGTGCAGCTGCAGCCGGTAGGTCGCCGTCAGCGGGATCACGGCGCCGCGGTCCAGGTCCGCTCGACGCCCAGCGCGCGGCGCACCGCGGGATCCGTGAAGAGCTGCTCGATCGGCATCGAGAGTCGCCGCTGCCACGCCGGGAACTGCTCGGGCCCGACGCCGGGCACGTTCACCGGCTCCGCCTCGCCCACCAGGTCGTCGAGCGACAGGCCGACGAGCCACGACGGCGTGCGGCGGAGCAGTGCGTGCACCGCGGCGCGCACGCGCGCCTCGTCCACCGCCGCCGCGTCCGCGGTCAGCACCTCGGGCGGCAGCAGCGCCTCGTCCACCAGCAGTCGCAGCAGCGCCGCGCGATCGCGCGTGCGGTCGGCTTCGGCCGCCTGCACCTCCGCGTCGTCGCGCAGCAGCCCGACCTCGCGGCGCCGCACGATGTCGCGCCCGCCCCAGAAGCCCGCGAGCGGCGCGAGGTCGTGCGTGTTGGCCGTCGCGAGCGCCATGCGCGGATACGCGCGCGGCGGCCGGAACGCGCCGTCGCCCTCGCGCTCGAACACGAGGACCTTGGAGCTCAGCACGCCCCAGCGCGCGAGCGCCGGCGGCACCTCGGGCGGCACGGTGCCGAGATCCTCGCCCACCACCAGCGCGCCCGCGCGCACGCTCTCCAGCGCCAGGATGCCGAGCAGGTCGTGCGCGGGAAAGCGCACGTACGCGCCCTCCGCGCCCGACATCCCCTGTGGGATCCAGAACTGGCGGAAGAGCCCGAGCACGTGGTCGATGCGGAGCGCACCGGCGTGGCGCAGCGCGTTGCGCACGAGGGCGATCCAGAAATCGTAGCCACGCGCGCGCAGCCGCCGCGGATCGACCGGCGGCAGCCCCCAGTTCTGCCCCTCGGGGCCGAGCGGGTCGGGCGGCGCGCCGACGCTGACGTCGCGCAGGAAGAGGTCGGGCTCCGACCAGACGTCGCTCCCTGCGCCCGACGCGCCGATGGCGAGATCCTCGTACAGCCCGATGGGCAGCCCGAGCGCGCGCCCCTCCGCCGCCACCGCGGCCAGCTGCCGATCGAGCTCGAACTGGCACCAGAGGTGGAAGTCGATGCGCTCGGCGTGCACGGCGCGGAAGCCCGCGATGCCGTCTCCGCGCGGATCGCGCACCTCCTGCGGCCACTCGGGCCACCACCCGTAGCCCTGCGGCCGGAAGTGCTCGTCGAGCGCGGTGAAGAGCGCGAAGCGCTGCAGCGCCTCGCCGTGCATCGCGATCCACGCGTCGTAGGCCGCGCGGCGCACGTCGCCCGCGGGGCGCGCGCGGAACGCGCGGTGCAGCGCCTCCAGCACGGGCAGCTTGCAGCGCATCACGCCCGCGTAGTCCACGCGGGCGCCCGCGCGCAGCGCCGCGATCGCATCCTGCAGCGCGGGCGACGCGAGCAGCGCGCGCGCCTCCGACGACTCCGCCAGCTCGGGCACCGCCTCGACGTCCAGGTACAGCACGTTGCGGAAGACGCGGCTGATCGGGCTGTACGGGCTCACGTCGCCGTCGGCGTTGCGCAGCGCGTGCAGCGGGTTGACGCCAACGAAGGCGGCGCCCACCTCGTGCGCGACGTGCGTCAGCGTGCGCAGGTCGCCCAAGTCGCCCACGCCCCAATTCCGCGCGCTGCGCACGGTGTAGAGGTTCGCCGTCAGCCCGACCACGCGCTCGCCGCGCAGCACGTCCTCCGGCGCGGCGCAGCGCGGCGGCACGACGATGAGCCGCTGCGTCGACTCGCGCGCGCCGTCCGCGTCGCGCACCGCCAGCCGCAGCGTGTGGTAGCCGAGGTCCGGCGCGAGGTCCGGCGTCACGACCGAGGTCGCGCCCGCGCCGTCGGTGTGCGCGTTCCCCTCCGCCACCAGCGTCTCGGCCGCGTCGCCCTCGCCGCGCCACCAGAGCGCGTAGCCGACGTCCGTGTCGGGCGTGCCCCGGAAGCCGACGGTCAGCGGCGTGCCCGGCGCCTGGCGCACGGTGACGCACGTGGGCGCCAGCGCGCGCGCGGCCGTCGCCGCGTGCAGCGCGTCCAGGTGGCGCTGCGCGGTGGCGTCGTCCGGCGACGGGAAGCCGAGCGCCGCGAGCAGGCGCTCGCGCGTCTCGTCGCCCAGGTGGTGCAGGCGCCCCGACACGTCGTGGTACTCGGCCACGATGCCGAGCGCCGCGGCGAGCCCCGCGCGCGCCGCCTCGTGCGATCCGGGCCCGTCGGCCGGCGCGCTCATGCGGCGGCGACCGGCGGCTCGGACACGTCGGCGGCGACGCTCTCCACGTCATCCGGGACGTCGTCGGCCGGCGCGAGGACGAGCGCGCCGAGTGGCGGCAGCGAGAGCTCGATGCTCTGCGCGTGCCCGTGGTACGGCACCGGCTCGGCGTCCATCCGGTCCGGCGTGGGCCAGTCGCTGCCGCCGAAGCGCGCCGCGTCGCTGGAGAGCACGCAGCGATACGCGCCGCGTGCCGGGACGCCGATGCGATAGCGCTCGCGCGGAACCGGCTGGAGGTTCAGCAGCACCACCACGTGGTCGGCGCCGTCGCGGCGCACGTAGCTCACCACCGAGTTCTGGCGGTCCGCCACGTCCACCCACTGGAAGCCGTGCGGATCGTGGTCGTGGCTCCAGAGCGACGCGTGCTCCCCGTACAGGCGGCCGAGCGCCTCGACGAAGCGCAGCAGCCCGGCGTGCGGCGCCGACTCGAGCAGGTGCCACTCCAGGCCGCGGTCGTGGTCCCACTCGCGCCACGTGCCCAGCTCGGAGCCCATGAACAGCAGCTTCTTGCCGGGCCGCGTCCACTGATAGGCGAGCAGGAGGCGCAGGTTCGCGAACTTGCGCCACACGTCGCCCGGCATCTTGTCGAGCAACGACTTCTTGAGGTGCACCACCTCGTCGTGCGACAGCGGCATGATGAAGCGCTCGCTGTACTCGTACATCATCGCGAACGTCAGCTGGTCGTGGTGCCAGGGGCGGTAGAACGGATCGCGCGCGAAGTACTCGAGCGTGTCGTGCATCCACCCCATGTTCCACTTGAACGTGAACCCGAGCCCGCCCTCCGATGCGGGCTTGGTCACGCCCGGCCACGCGGTCGACTCCTCGGCCACCGTGAAGCAGCCCGGGTAGTCCGTGCGCACCACGTCGTTCACCGTGCGCAGGAAGTCGATCGCCTCCAGGTTCTCGCGCCCGCCGTATCGGTTGCGCAGCCACTCGCCCGGTGCGCGGCTGTAGTCCAGGTACAGCATCGACGCGACCGCGTCCACGCGCAGCCCGTCGACGTGGAACTCGTCGAGCCAGTAGAGCGCGTTGGCGAGCAGGAAGTTGCGGACCTCGTGGCGCCCGTAGTTGAAGATGAGCGTCCCCCAGTCGGGGTGCTCGCCCATCCGCGGGTCCTCGTGCTCGTACAGCGCCGTGCCGTCGAAGCGGCGCAGCGCGTGGTCGTCCTTCGGGAAGTGCGCCGGCACCCAGTCGAGGATCACGCCGATGCCCGCCTGGTGCAGCGTGTCCACCAGGTAGCGGAAGTCGTCGGGCGTGCCGTAGCGCGACGTCGGCGCGTAGAATCCCGTGACCTGGTAGCCCCACGAGCCGTAGAACGGATGCTCGGCGATGGGCAGCAGCTCCACGTGCGTGAAGCCGAGCCCCGCGACGTGCGCGGCGAGGCGCGGCGCGACCTCGCGGTACGTCAGCAGCCGCTCGGGATCGTCCGCGTGCCGCAGCCACGAGCCGAGGTGCACCTCGTAGATCGCCATCGGCTCGCGCGCGGGGTCGCGCCGCGGCCGCTGCGTCATCCACTCGTCGTCGCCCCACGTGTACGCCGCGTCGTCCACGATGATCGACGCCGTCGCGGGCGCCTGCTGCATCTTCGCGGCGAACGGGTCGGTCTTGAGGCGCAGCATCCCCTCGCGCGTGCGGATCTCGAACTTGTAGCAGGTGTCGGGGCCGATCTCCGGGATGAACAGCTCCCACACGCCGCTGCCGCCCATGCGGCGCATCGGGAAGAGGCGGCCGTCCCAGCCGCAGAAGTCGCCCACGACGCTGACGCGGCGCGCGTTGGGCGCCCAGACCGCGAACGCGACGCCGCGCACGCCGTCCACCGTCCGCACGTGCGCGCCGAGCTTCTCCCACAGCCGGCGATGCGTGCCCTCGTTGAAGAGGTGGAGGTCCACCTCGCCGAGCGTCGGCAGGAAGCGGTACGGATCGTCGCGCTCCCACACGCCGCCGTTGGCGAAGGTGAAGCGCAGCCGGTACGCGAACGGCAGCGTCTCGCCCGGGAGGAAGGTGCCGAACAGCCCGGGCGCGCTGCGTTCCATCGGCAGCGTGCCGCCGCTCGCGGGCAGCAGGTCGACCGACACGGCATCCGGATGCCACGCGCGCACGACGAGCCCCGCCAGCCCTTCGGACAGCGCCGGGTGCACGCCGAGGATCGCGTGCGGGTCCGTCACGTCGCCCGCGCGGAGGCGCGCGACGTCCTGCGCGCCTGCCGGCGGCGGCGGCAGCGTCACCTGTGCGCCCGACTCGGGCGGCAGCACGGGCGCGGGCTCCGCACCGCGCGCCCGCTTGCGCGCCGACGTCGACGGCGCGGGCGGCGCGCCGGCGGACTTCTTCGCGCTCGACGCGGGGCGTCGCCCGCGCGGCGCGCGCGCGGGCACGTCGGACTCGCGCGGCGTCGCGTCGTCCGGCGTCGGCCCCTCGGGCGGTCGACGATCGTCGCTCATGGCGTCACCCCTCCGATGCCCAGCAGCGACAGCTCGGCCGCCGCGAGCCCGCTCGCGCCGCCGACCGTCGCCGCGTTGACCAGCGCCGCGCTCTCCGCCGTCGCGCCCGTCCAGCCGATGCGCCGCTCGACGCCGTGGCGCAGCAGCGCCAGCGAGAAGCCCTCCAGCGCGAGCGTCGGACCCGTCGCCGGCTCCACGTGCCCCTCCACCGTGTCGATCAGCTTCGTCCACGCGCCCGCGCCCGCGACCGCCGGCAGCGTGAAGTCCACCGGGTCGAAGCCCGCGTTGATCACCAGCAACATGGTGTCCCCGCGCACCGGGCGCCCGCGGTCGTCGGTCTCGTCCGCGGCCTCGCCGTGGATCAGCATGCCGAGCACCCGACGGTTGGGGTCGTGCCACTGGGCGTCCGTCATCTCGTGGCCGTCCTGGCGCAGCCAGGTGAGGTCCTTCACCCCGGCGGCGCCCACGGGCCGGCCGCGGAAGAAGCTGCGGCGGCGCAGCACCGGGTGCACGTGGCGGATGGCGATGACGCGGCGCGTGAAGTCGAGCAGCTCGCGCTGCCAGGGCTCCAGCTTCCAGTCGACCCACGACAGCTCGTTGTCCTGCGCGTACGCGTTGTTGTTCCCGCGCTGCGTGCGGCCGATCTCGTCGCCGTGCGAGAGCATGGGCACGCCCTGCGAGAAGCCGAGCGTGGCGATGAGATTGCGCATCGCGCGGCGGCGGCGCGCGATCACGCGCGCGTCGTCCGTCTCGCCCTCCGCGCCCCAGTTGCGACTGAGGTTGTCGTCGTGGCCGTCGCGGTTCCCTTCCCCGTTGGCGTCGTTGTGCTTCCGCTCGTAGCTCACGAGGTCGCGCAGCGTGTAGCCGTCGTGCGCCGTCACGAAGTTCACGCTCGCGTACGCCGCGCGGTCGCTCCAGGCGTAGATGTCGCTGGAGCCCGAGAGGCGCGACGCCACCTCGCCGACGACGTTCGGGTCGCCCCGCCAGAGGCGGCGCATGCAGTCGCGGTACTTGCCGTTCCACTCGGCCCAGCCGACCGGGAAGTTGCCGACCTGGTAGCCGCCGGGCCCGATGTCCCATGGCTCCGCGATCAGCTTCACGCGGCTGAGGACCGGATCCTGGTGGATGATGTCGAAGAACGCCGACAGGCGGTTCACGTCGAACAGCTCGCGGGCCAGCACCGGCGCGAGGTCGAAGCGGAAGCCGTCGACGTGCATCTCGGTCACCCAGTAGCGGAGCGAGTCCATGATGAGCTGGATCGTCCGCGGGTGCATCATGTTCAGCGAGTTGCCCGTCCCCGTGAAGTCCATGTAGAACCGGGGATTGTCGGGCATCAGGCGGTAATACGCCCGGTTGTCCACGCCGCGCAGCGACAGCGTCGGCCCCAGGTGATTCCCCTCGCCGGTGTGGTTGTAGACCACGTCGAGGATCACCTCGATCCCCGCGGCGTGGAGCTTCTTCACCATCGTCTTGAACTCGTACACCTGCTGGCCGTACCGCGCCTCCGGCGTGGCGTAGCGGATGTCGGGCGCGAAGAACGCGATCGAGTTGTAGCCCCAGTAGTTCGTCAGCCCCCGCTCGGCCAGGTGCCGGTCGACGACGTAGTGGTGCACGGGCAGCAGCTCGACCGCGGTGACGCCGAGTGAGAGCAGGTGCTCGACGATCGGATCGGACGCGAGGCCCAGGTACGTGCCGCGCAGCGACGGGTCGACGTCCGGATGCTGGATCGTCATCCCCTTCACGTGGCACTCGTAGATCACCGTGCGGTTCCACGGCGTCCGCGGCGGCCGGTCGTCCTCCCACGTGAAGGCGTTGTCGACGACGACGGACTTCGGCACGCCCGACGTCTCGTCGCTCGGGTCGGGCTCCAGGTCCTCGCGCGGACCGCCCACCTTGTAGGCGAACAGCGCATCGCTCCAGGCGATGGAGTTGCTGACCGCCTTCGCGTACGGATCGATGAGCAGCTTGGCCGCGTTGAAGCGGTGGCCCTGCTCGGGCGCGTAGGGGCCGTGCACGCGGTAGCCGTAGAGCTGCCCGGGGCGCACGTCGGGCAGGTAGCAGTGCCACACCTGGTCGCTGCGCTCGCGCATCGGGATGCGGACGCGCTCGCGCGGGTCGTCGGGCGCGTCGAACAGGCAGAGATCGACGCCGGTCGCGTTCTCGGAGAAGAGGGCGAAGTTCACCCCCGCGCCGTCCCAGGTGGCGCCGAGGGGAAAGGGTTGGCCGGGCCAGGCGCGCATCAGCGCACCTCGGCGGCCAGGAGGGCCTGCAGCCCGCGCAGCGGGATGGCGAGCCAGTCGGGTCGGTTCCGCACTTCGTAGCGTAGTTCGTAGAAGAGCTTCTCGAGCTCGAACACCCGCACGAGCGCGTCGGCCGAGACGCGGCTGCGGGGAAGATACGACGGCCGTCCCTCGGCCGCCGCGTGGAAGTAGCCGTCCAGGTACGCGGCACGCGCGGCCGCTTCCCAGGCGTCGGCGCGCGGCGCGACGTCGTCCTCGGCGGACACCTCGCGCAGCGCGGCCGCCGCCGCGTAGCCGAACGAACGGAGCATGCCCGCGACGTCGCGCAGCGGCGAATGTCGCGCGCGCCGCTCGGCCAGCGGACGCGCCGGCTCGCCCTCGAAGTCGATGACGGCCAGCGTGCCGTCCTCGCCGCGCAGCACCTGGCCCAGATGGTAGTCGCCGTGGTGGCGGATGCGCAGGCCCGCGTCGTCGTCGACGCGCGCGACCAGCGCGTCCAGCCGCGCACGCAGCTCCTCGCGACGCGCCGCGAGGGCGCCGAGCGCGGCGCGCGCCTCCGCGAACGCCCGCGCGGTGTCGGTCGAGGCGTCCTCGCCCGGCGGCGGCGCGACGGCGTCGAGCGCGAGGTCGAACGCGCGCGCCGCATCGCCGGCCCAGCCGCGCACGTCGGCCGGCGTGGCCGGCTCGGGCGCGAAGGCCTCCTCCCCGACGGCCGCGAGCGCATCGTGCAGGCGGCGCGTGGCCTCGCCCAGCCGGCGCGCCTCCGCGACGCCGGCGTCTGATTCGGTGGACGCGTCGCCGGCGAGCGCGGCGCGGGCGCGCGCGACCACCACCTCCCAGGCGTCACGGGCGCGCGGCACCAGCGCCTGCGCCATCGCCAGCACGGTGACGTCGCCGTCCTCGTCCAGCTCGACGACGGCGAGCAGCGCGGGCACGTGCGCGAAGCGCGTGGTCGCGAGCGCGCGCCCGATCTCGACGTCGGGCTGCGGACCGCGCTCCAGCCGCCGGAACAGCTTCACGATCGCCGCCTCGCCGTAGAGGAGCGAGGTGTTGCTCTGCTCCGCGCCGCCGACGCGCGACGGGAGCGACGCCGCGAGCGCGCCATCGCGCGCGACCGCGCGCGCGCGCCAGCGCAGCGGCCGGCCGTCGGTCGTCCGTCCCGGCAGCTCGCGCTCCGCGGCCAGGGCCGCGCGCAGCGCGTCGCGGAAGGGGGCGTGCGCCGTCGCGTCGGCGGACGCGAGGTCGACCGCGGCGTCGGACGGCGCGAGCAGCGGCAGCTGCCAGCGCACGGGCGCGCCGTTCACGCGCCCCTCGACGAGCACGATCGCGCACGCGTCCGCCGCGTCGAGCGGGAACGGGATCCAGCCGGCGACGCGGACGTCGGTGATCGTGGCGCCCCGCGCCCCGCTCCAGCGCTGGCGCGCGAGGTGGTCGGCCAGCGCGGCCGGCGGCAGCGCCCCCCAGTCGAACGGCGGAACGCCGGCGTCAGGGGCGCCGGCGTGGGCCGGGCTCACGCGCCCGGCCCTGCGCCGTCGGGACGCGAGAGCCGGAACCAGTAGTAGCCGTGCGGGCCGAACGTCAGGAAGTAGGGCAGCTCGCCGATCGTCGGGAACGGCCGGTCGCTCCACATCTCGATCGGCACGTAGCCCGCGAAGCGGCGCAGGTCCAGCTCCACCGGCTCGGCGCTGCCGGAGAGGTTGCACGCCACCAGCACGATGTCGTCCTCGTACTCGCGCAGGAAGACGAGGATCTTCCGGTTCGCCGGGTGCAGGAACTCGATGCGCCCGCGCCCGAACGCCCGCGACGTCTTGCGGACCGCGATCAGCCGCCGCATCCAGCGCAGGAGCGACGAGTCCGTGCGCTCCGACGCCATGACGTTCACGCCCTGGTAGCCGTAGGGCGGGTCGACGATGAGCGGGCTGTAGAGCGCGGCGCTGTCGGCTTCCGAGAAGCCCGAGTTCCACGAGCCGTTCCACTGCATCGGCGTGCGCACGCCGTTGCGGTCGCCCAGGAACACGTTGTCGCCCATTCCGATCTCGTCGCCGTAGTACATGATGGGCGTGCCGGGCATCGACATCAGGAGCGTGTTCATCAGCTCGATGCGCCGCCGCGCGTTGTCCATCAGCGGCGCGAGCCGGCGCCGGATCCCCACGTTGATGCGCATGCGGGGATCCTTGGCGTACTCGCGGTACATGTAGTCGCGCTCCTCGTCCGTCACCATCTCGAGCGTCAGCTCGTCGTGGTTGCGGAGGAAGATCGCCCACTGGCAGTCGGCCGGGATGTCCGGCGTGCGCGCCATGATCTCGACGATCGGCGTCCGGTCGGCGCGCGCGACGGCCATGTACATGCGCGGCATCACCGGGAAGTGGAACGCCATGTGGCACTCGTCCGAGTCGCCGAAGTACGGGCGCACGTCGGGCGGCCACTGGTTCGCCTCCGCGAGGAAGATCCGCCCGTGGTACTCGGCGTCCAGCGCGGCGCGCAGCTGCTTCAGGACCGTGTGCGTCTCGGGCAGGTTCTCGCAGTTCGTGCCGTCGCGCTCCACCAGGTACGGGATCGCGTCCAGCCGCAATCCGTCGACGCCCATGTCGAGCCAGAAGCGCATGGCGTCCTTCACCGCCTCCAGCACCTCCGGGTTGTCGAAGTTGAGATCCGGCTGGTGGCTGAAGAAGCGGTGCCAGTAGAACTGCTGCGCCACCGGGTCCCACGTCCAGTTGGACGTCTCGGTGTCGGTGAAGATGATGCGCGTGCCGGCGTAGCGATTGGGATCGTCGCTCCAGACGTACCAGTCGCGCTCCGGGCTCCCCTTGGGCGCCAGGCGCGCGCGCTGGAACCACGGGTGCTGGTCGCTCGTGTGGTTGATGACGAGCTCCGTGATGACGCGGATGCCGCGCGCGTGCGCCGCGTCGAGGAAGCGCTGGAAGTCCTCCAGCGTGCCGTACGTCGGGTTGATCGCCTTGTAGTCCGAGATGTCGTACCCGTCGTCGCGCAGCGGCGACGGGTAGAACGGCAGCAGCCAGATGCAGTCGACGCCGAGCGACTGGATGTAGTCCAGCTTGTCCAGCAGCCCGCGGAAGTCGCCGTAGCCGTCGCCGTTGTGGTCGCGGTACGCCTTGACGTGCAGCTGGTAGATGATCGCGTCCTTGTACCAGAGCGGGTTGTCGTCGCCGCGGAACTCGTGCGCCGCGCGCTCCTCGGCGGCGCGCTGGTCGGTCGGCGCCGTCACGCGTGGCCTCCGGCGCCCGCGGTGGTCGCCTTCGCGGCCTTCGGACGCGGCGGCCGCGCCTCCACGCGCAGCACGTGCGCGGGCTCGTGCGCGGGATCCAGCCGCACGTAGTTGCGCACGCCGCGCCACGTGTAGCGCGCGCCCGTCAGCAGGTCCTCCACCTCGTACGGCTCGTCGTCCGCGATGTTCATGTCCGCGATGGGCACGTGCACGATGGACGCGTGCGCCTGGCGGGGATCCAGGTTCACGGCCACCAGCAGGTCGGCCGCGCCCTTGCTGCCGGCGCGACGATAGAAGAGCACCTGCTCGTTCTCCGAGCGGTGGAAGGTCAGGTTGTCCTGCCGCTGCAACGCGGGCTCCGCGCGCCGGATGCGGTTCAGCCGCCGGATGTCCTCGTCGAGGTTGCCGGGCGCGGTGAAGTCGCGCTGCCGCAGCTCGTACTTCTCGCTGTTGAGGTACTCCTCGCTGCCCGCGCGCACCGGCTCGTGCTCCAGCAGCTCGAAGCCGCTGTAGACGCCGTAGAGGGGGCTCAGCGTGCCGGCCAGCAGGAGCCGCAGGCGGAACGCACCGCGCCCGCCCGTCTGCAGGAACTCGTGCAGGATGTCCGGCGTGTTCACGAAGAAGTTGCCGCGGTGGTACTCCACCACGTCGGGCGCGAGGAACTCCTCGAGCCACTGCGTGATCTCCCACGCCTCGTTCTTCCACGTGAAGTAGCCGTACGACTGCGAGAAGCCGAGCTTCGCCAGGTGCAGCAGCTTCTTGGGGCGCGTGAACGCCTCGCTCAGGAAGACGACCTCCGGGTGCGCGCGGCGCACCTCGGCGATCACCCACTGCCAGAAGGCGAACGGCTTGGTGTGCGGGTTGTCGACGCGGAAGGTGTTCACGCCGCGCGCGATCCAGAACAGCAGCGCGTCGCGCGCCGCCGTCCAGAGCCCCTCGCGGTCGGACGACCAGAAGTCGAGCGGGTAGATGTCCTGGTACTTCTTGGGCGGGTTCTCGGCGTACGCGATCGTGCCGTCGGCCCGCTTCACGAACCACTCGGGGTGCTCCTGCACCCAGGGATGGTCGGGCGACACCTGCAGCGCGAAGTCGAGCGCGACGTCCAGGTCGAGCGCGCGCGCGCGGGCGACGAAGCGCTCGAAGTCCTCGAGCGTGCCGAGCGCCGGCTCGATCGCGGTGTGGCCTCCGTGCTCGCTGCCGATCGCCCACGGGCTGCCGACGTCGTCCGCCTCGGCGGTGAGCGTGTTGTTCCTCCCCTTCCGGAAGGTGCGGCCGATCGGGTGGATGGGCGGCAGGTACACGACGTCGAACCCGAGCTCCGCGATGCGCGGCAGCACCCGCTCCGCGTCGGCGAAGGTGCCGTGGCGCCCCGGCTCCGTGGCGGTCGAGCGCGGGAAGAACTCGTACCACGCCGCGAACGCCGCGCGCGGACGCTCCACGGAGACGCGCAGCTCGCGGTCGTAGGTGGTGAGGTCGTTCGCCGGCGCGTGCGCCTCCATCAGCGTCGCGAGCGCGGGATCGGTCGCGGCGGCGACGCGCGCGTCCAGCGGCTGCGCGGTGTCGAGCAGCAGCGTGGCCGCCGCCTCGAGGCGCTTGCGCGCCGCGCCGAAGGGCGCGCGTCGCGCGGCCCGCTGCAGCTGCGCGCCGCCGTCGAGCAGCTCGGTCGCGACCTCGGGCTGCTGCGCCGCGACGCGCTTGCCGAGCCGCTGCAGCCACGTCCCGAACTCGTCGGTCCACGCCTCGACGGTGAAGGTCCAGTCGCCGAGCGCGTCGAGCGGGAACTCGCCGGTCCAGCGGTCGGCGTCGGGATCGTGCGTCATCGGCGCGGTGCGCCACGCGCCGCCGTCCGGGCCACGATAGCGCACGCGCGCACGCAGCAGCTCGTGCCCCTCGCGGAACGCGTCGGCCGTGACGACGCACGTCTCGCCGAGGACGCGCTTGGCCGGGAAGCGCCCGTCGTCCACGGAGGGCGCGACGTCGGCGACGACGATGCGGGGCGGGCTCGCGGTGGCGCCGGCCGCGGGGGCGGCGGCGCGGGCGGCGCGGCGGGCGGGAGGCGTCTTCGGTGCGGTCATGTGCGCGGGATCGTGCATGTGCGGCCGCCCCATCAAGGATCGGACCCGGGCGGCGCCTCGCGGCGCCCCAAGACGTCGCGACCGGGGCGGCGCCGCGAACGCCGGACGCCAGTGCAGACCGCGTACGCGTGCGATCCGCGCACGTCGCGGACGTCGCGCACGCGACGCGCCCCGCCGGGCTCAGGCCCGGCGGGGCGCGTCGTACGCTGCGGTGCGGACGGGCCGCGGTGCAGCGGGTCGTGCGGAGGTCGTGCGGAGGTCGTGCGAACGGAGGGGCGCCGCGCAGCGTCGCGCGACGTCCCTCCGTTGGGCCTTACTGCATCGAGGCGGTCGTCGCGGCGGTCGTCGCGGCACCCACGCCCGGCGACTCGATCACGAACACCACGCGGCGGTTCAGCTCCGCGCCCGCGTCGTTGCCCGCGGCGCCCGGACGGACCTGGCGGCTCTCACCGAGGCCGACCGTCTTGACGAGGCCGTCGTTCAGGCCCTGCGCGACGAGGAAGTCCTTCACCGAGTCCGCGCGGCGCTTCGAGAGCGCGGCGTTGTAGCGCGCCGAGCCGGCCGGATCCGCGAAGCCCTCGACCGTGATCGCGGCGCCGTTGTAGTACTTGTTGGCGACCTGCGCGAAGCGCTGCAGCGCCGCCTGGTCCTCCTGGCGGACCGACGCGTCGTCGAACGCGAAGTGGACCGGCATCGTGAACTTGACCTGGTCCTCCATCGCCGTGATGCGCGCGCCGAACTCGTTGCGGAGCGTCTGCAGGTCGTTGCGGAGCGCCGTCAGATCCGTGCGGAGGGCGGCGATGTCGCGGACCTGCGCGCTGTCGGCGCTCTCACGCGCGACGCGCTCGGTGGCGACCACGGTGTCGACGCGGCGGTTGACGTAGCCCTTGGTCGCGCACGCGCTGAGGCTGGCGGCGCCGGCGAGACCCAGAACCAGAACCTGGAAGGAGCGCATAGTTGGAATCCCCGTGAAGTTGGTGGTGACGGCGGTGCGTCGGGCGGCACAGCGCGTTGGGAGGTCAGCAGCCGCCGACCGTCTCCGTGCAGGACGCAAGGGCAACGTACGGTCCATGGAAAACCCTCGGCGTGACTCCGATCACCCGTGCTGGCAGTCGTGCGGGCCGGTCGGTGACGCGGGACACGCGGGAAGCGCTGGGTGCCGTCACGCGGCCGGCCGGCCCCCGCCCAGTGGCAGGCAGCGGGCCGTCATTCCCCCGGAATGCCGACGGTTCGCGTCAGTTCGCGATCACGCGCCGGCCTTCGACAGCCACTCGCCGCCGTCCACCACCATGATCGCGCCGGTGATCCAGTCGCCCGCGGGCGACGCGAGGAACGCCACCATGTTCGCGATGTCGCGTGGTGCACCCCAGCGCCCCAGCGGGATCGCCTTCCGGGCGTAGCGCGCCATCGCCTCGTCCGCGGCCGCGAAGACGTCGGGGATGCCGCTGTCCGCCGGCGGCGTGAACGCCTTCCGCACCCCCTCGGTGGGGATCGGGCCGGGCGCGATCGCGTTGATGCGGATCCCGTACGGCGCCCACTCCACCGCCAGCGTGCGCGTCAGCGCGTCCACGCCCGCCTTGGCGGCCGTCGCGTGCGCCATCTGCGGCCAGCCGCGGTAGTGCAGCGTCATCGAGATCGAGACGATGCGCCCCCCGCCCTGCTGCTTCATCACCGGCACGACCGCCTGCGAGCAGAAGAAGGTGCCGTACAGGTCGATCTCGACCACGCTCTTCCAGGCATTCGGCGACAGCGACTCGGATGGCGCGTAGAAGTTGCCGGCGGCGTTGTTCACGAGCAGGTCGATGCGCCCGCGCTCGTTCGTCACCTGCTCCACCATCGCGCGCACGCGCTCGGGGTCGCGCACGTCCACCGCCACCGTGGAGACCGCGCCGCCCGCGGCGCGCAGCTGGCCGGCGGCCTGCTCCAGGTGCTCGGGCTTCCGGCTGGCGATCACGACGTGCGCGCCCAGCCCCGCCAGCAGCTCGGCGATCCCGTACCCGATGCCGGTGCCGCCACCGGTGACGAGGGCGACCTGCCCGTCCAGCAGGCCGGGGCGGAAGACGGACGTGTCGGGCATGCGCGCGGGGGTGAAAGAGAAGCGCACGACACCCTGGGCGGGCGCCGCGCGCTGCTATTCTGTCGGCGCGACGGGCGCTTCGCCAGCCGCGGGCGTCGCCTCCGTCGCCGCCGGCGGCTCCTCCAGCGCGAGCTCGATCTGCGCGCGGGCGCAGAACGACCGCCGGTGGTGCGCGGTCAGCCCGTGGCGCGCGATCGCGTCCAGGTGCGCGGGCGTGCCGTAGCCCACGTTGCGGGTCCAGGCATACGCGGGGTGCCGGCGCGCGAGCGCGTGCATCAGCCGGTCGCGCGTCACCTTGGCCACGATCGACGCGCAGGCGATCGCGTAGCAGCGGGCGTCGCCGCCGACCACCGCCGTGTGCTCGACGCCCAGCGTGCGGATCGGCTTCCCGTCCACGAGCACGTGGTCGGGCGCGGCGCCCAGGCCGGCGCCCAGCCGCGCCAGCGCGCGGCGCATGGCGAGCGTGGTCGCGTGGTAGACGTTGAGCGCGTCCACCTCGCGGGCGCTCGCGGCGCCCACGCCCACCGCCAGCGCCTTGCGGCGGATCAGGCGCGCCAGCCGCTCGCGCTCCTCGGCGTCGAGCTTCTTGGAATCGTCGATGCCGCCGATCGCGCGCGCGTCCGCGGGCATGACGACGGCGCAGGCCACCACGGGGCCGGCGAGCGGGCCGCGGCCCACCTCGTCCACGCCTGCGACGAGCGGGCCGTGCGCCACGCGCACGGCCCGCTCGAGTTCACTCCAGCGCACGTCCGGCCGCGCTCGCGCGCGACGGTGGAGGTGCGGCTCAGCCCTGCGGCGCGGCGCCGGCCGGCGCGCCGGCGGACGTCGGGCGGACGACCTTGCGCTCGCGGATGCGGGCCGCCTTGCCGGTCACGTTGCGCAGGTAGTACAGCTTCGCGCGGCGCACGAGGCCGCGGCGGACCACGGCGACGCTGCCGATCATCGGGCTGTGCACCGGGAAGATGCGCTCGACGCCGATGCCGTTGCTGATCTTGCGGACGGTGAAGGTCTCGCTGACGCCGCTGCCGCGGCGGGCGATGCACACGCCCTCGAAGGCCTGCAGGCGCTCCTTGTCGCCCTCCTTCACACGCACGTTGACGCGAAGCGTGTCACCGGCGCGGAACGCGGGGATCTCGCTGCGGAGCCACTCCTTCTGGGTCTCGATGAACGGATGCATATGACGCTCCTCGGGCTGGCGGTCTTCCGGGCTGGAGGACAGGCCCGATCGGTATACGGGTGGTGCGGACGGACAAGAGAATCGCAACGTAATTACTTGGGGCGCCGCACGCTAGCGGGCCCGCCGCGGGCGATCGACCGCCCGCGGCAAGCGGTCAGTCGGCCGTCACTGCGGCGTGGCGGTCCACTTCTGGTGGCTGGCGCCGGTGCAGCTCTGGAGCTCGACGGGGCTGCCGCTGGCCGTGGCGCCCTGGCGGACGCCGAGGCAGAGGCCGTTCTGCCCCTTGAGGTAGCCCTCGCTTGTGAGCGTCCACTGGTGGTTGGGCGCCGACGCCACGCACGTCCACGTGCCGACCGTCGTGCCCACCGCGCCGCTGCCGCCGTACGCGTCGAGGCACTGCGCCCCGCCGAACGCCGAGGCCACACCCGTCGCACCCAGCCCCGCCAGGCTCCACGTCTGCCCCGTGAGCCCCTGGCAGCCCGCCAGCACCACGGCGCTCGCGGTCGCCTGGTTGCCGCTGACGCTCAGGCAGAGCCCCGAGCCCACCCCGGTGAGCGTCGCGCCGAAGCGCGTCGTCGGCAGCGTCCCCGTGCCGGGAGCCGGCGTGGGCGCCGGCGCGGGCGTGCTGCCGCTGCCCGTGGTCCACTTCTGCGTGCTCGCCCCGGTGCAGGGCTGGAGGCTGACGCTGCCGCCCACGCTCGTCGTCGTGGCGCAGAGGCCGTTCTGCCCCTTGAGGTAGCCGTCGGCGGTCAGCGTCCACTGGTGGTTCGGCGCCGTCGGCACGCACGTCCACGTGCCGAGCGTGGTGCCGACCGCGCCGCTGCCGCCGTAGGCGTCGAGGCACTGCGCGCCGCCGCCGAGGGTGACCAGGCCCGTGGTGCCCACTGCCGGCAGCGTCCAGGTCTGCGTGGCCGCGCCGCTGACGCAGCCGACCAGCGTGACGGCCGCCGCGCTGGTCGCCGAGCCGGCCTGCGAGCCCAGGCATCCGGCGCCCGAGGCCACCACCAGCGGCACGCCCACCGTCGGCGTCGAGGTCGTCGGCGAGCTCGGCGCCGGGGCGCTGCTCGTCGCGCCCAGCGTCCACTTCTGCGTGCTCGCGCCCGTGCAGCTCTGCAGCGTGACGGTCCCGCCGGCGCTGCTCACCGTCGCACAGAGGCCGTTCTGGCCCTTCAGGTAGCCGTCGGCGGTCAGCGTCCACTGGTGGTTCGGCGCGGACGGCACGCACGTCCACGTGCCGAGCGTCGTGCCGGGCGTCCCGGCGGCGCCCCAGGCGTCGAGGCACTGCGCGCCGCCGTAGACCGAGACGATCCCCGTGCTGCCGGTCGTCGGCAGCGTCCAGGTCTGCCGGGCCGCGCCCGAGGCGCAGGCGTTCACGGTCGCGATCGTGCCGCTCGACGTCGAGCCGTTGGCGACCTCGAGGCAGCCGAGGCCGGACGCGCTCGACAGCAGGTTCGTCTGCGTGCCCGCGGACGGCGCGGGCGTCGGCGCCGGGACCGGCGCGGGCTCCGTGACGCTGCCGCCGAGGAAGGCGATCGAGAGCAGGCGGTTCGTCTGGCCGCCGGCGAGCGAGAGGATGCGGCCGGTGACGCTGTTGTTGACCAGCGCGCCCGAGACCTGCGCGGGCGTCGCCGTCCGGTTCGCGGCGAGGTAGAGCGCCGCCGCGCCGGCGACGTGCGGCGTCGCCATCGAGGTGCCGCTCATCGCGGCGGTGGCGGTCGTGCTGCCGATGTACGACGACGTGATCACGACGCCGGGCGCCGTGATGTCGACGCAGCTGCCGTAGTTCGAGAACGAGGCGTAGACGTCCGTCTGGTCGGACGCGCCGACCGTGATCGCGGCGGGGAGGCGCGACGGCGACACGGTGCAGGCGTCGAGCGACGAGTTGCCCGCCGCGACGACCGCCGTGACGCCGGCGTTGATCATGTTCTGCACGGCCTGGTCGAACGACGACGACGCCGCGCCGACGAGGCTCATGTTGGCGACCATCGGCGTGCTGGGGCTCGCCTGCTTCTGGCGCGTCACCCAGTCCATGCCCGCCATCAGCGACGAGCCCGCGCTGTTGCCCGAGCAGTCGAGCACGCGCACCGCGACCAGGCGGACGTTCTTCGCGACGCCGTAGGTCGCGCCGCCCACCGTGCCGGCGACGTGCGTGCCGTGGCCGTTGCAGTCCGCCGCGCCGCCGCCCGAGGTGATCGCGTCGTAGCCGGCCACCGCGCGGCCGCCGAACTCGACGTGCCCGGTGTTGATGCCGGTGTCCAGGATGTAGACCGTGACGCCCGAGCCGTCGTTGCCGTAGCTGTACGTGCCGTTCAGCGGCAGCGACGCCTGGTCGATGCGGTCGAGGCCCCACGTCGCGCCGGCCTGCGAGCCGGCCATGCGCACGACCGGATCCGGCTCGACGACGGCGACGTCCGGATCGGCGCGCAGCGCCGCGACGTCCTCGTCCGACAGCTCGGCGGCGAAGCCCTTGATGACCGCCGAGTACGTGTGCTTGAGCTTCGCGGGCTTCCGGGCCCGCGCGATCTTCTCTGCGGCCTTCGCCTCGGACCGGCCGTTGCCGTCGGCGACGCCCGCGCGGAAGACGACCAGGTACTGCCCCGGGACGACCTCGTTCGCGGCGGGGCTCCGGGCCAGGCGCGGCGCGCCGGCGAGCGACGACGTCGCGAGGAGGTCGGGCGCCACGGGCGCGGGGAGATCGCCCTGGCAAGCGGCGAGGACCGTCACCACCAGCGTGGCGACGGGAGCAAGAACGCGTCGGACCATCAAACGAAGTTCTCCGAGCTCGGGGACCCACAAGCAGGACGGCGCCCGTCGACTGGTGTCGAGGGCGGTCACCTCACAGATCGTCGGGCCCGAGCTGCACCCCGATCTGCTGCCCGGGCTGACACCCAGGCGACGGATGGGGACGAATCAAAACGGGCCCTGTCACCGCGTCATGTGACTGCGATCACCGACGCGCGTCGATTGCTATTGCTCAGCCCGCTTACTGAGGTCGGGGCTGTCGGAACCGACAGACTCAGGCGTGTCCGGCGTCACAATAACGGATGGATCCGCTGCGCGCGACGCGTCGTCGACATGCGCGACGCGTGGCGCGCGCCGCGTCCGCGGACGCTTGCCGCGCGGCGTCTCGGGCACGGGCTCGGGCTCGCCCGCGCGGCGCGCCGAGAGGCGCTTCCCTTCCCACTCGCGCCACGCGGCGATCTTCGCGTGGTCGCCGGAGAGCAGCACCGGCGGCACCTCGTGCCCGCGATACGACGCCGGCCGCGTGTAGCTCGGCGCGCTCACGTCGCGGCCGTACCACGAGTCCCCGTACGCGCTGTCGTGGTCCGACATCGCGCCCGGCAGCAGCCGCACCACCGCGTCGATGATCGCCAGCGCCGCGGGCTCGCCGCCGCTCAGCACGAACTCGCCGAGCGACAGCTCCTCGGTGGCGAGATGCTCGGCGACGCGCTGGTCGACGTCCTTGTAGTGCCCGCACAGCAGCGTCAGCTCCTCGCCCTGCGCGAAGCGGATGGCGTCCGCCTGCGTGAAGGTGCGCCCGCGCGGCGACATCAGCACGATCGGCGCGCGGGCGCCGATGTGCTCCACCGCCTCGAAGAACGGCGCGGGGCGCATCACCATCCCCGGCCCGCCGCCGAACGGATAGTCGTCGACCGAGCGGTGCCGGTCGTGCGTGAAGTCGCGCAGGTCCACCATGCGGTACTCCACGCTGCCCGCGGCGCGCGCGCGCGCCGGGATGCTGAGCGACAGCGGCCCCTCGAAGAACGGCGGGAAGATGGTGACGACGTTGATGCGCAGCGGCGAGCGGCGCGTCGCGCCCTCGGCTTCCGGTCGCTCCGCCTCGCTCACTCCAGCAGCCCCTCGGGCGGGTCGATCGTCAGCGTGCGCGCGCCGGTGTCCACCACGGTCACGATCTCCGGGCGGTACGGCACGAGCGCGGTGCCGTCGCGCGCGTCGAGGCGCACCTCGAGCATGATGCCGTGCGGCATCTCGTAGTAGTCGACCACGGCGCCGACCGCGGTGCCGTCGACGCGCTGCACGCGCAGCCCCACGAGGTCGTGCAGGTAGACCTCGTCGTCGCCGGGCGGCGGCAGCTCGGCCAGCGGGGCGAGCAGCGTGCGCTCGCGCCACGCCTCGGCGGCCGTGCGGTCGGCGATCTCGTCGACGCGCACGATCCAGCCGTCCTTGTGCGGCGACGCGCGGCGCACCGTCAGCGCCGGGGACTGCGGAAGCGGACGGCCGTCGGCATTGCCCCCGAAAAGGCGACGGCCGGCCGCGAAGACCGCGGCCGGCTCGTTGGTGTAGGGCTCCACGACGAGCTCGCCGCGGATCCCATGCGCCTTCCGGATGCGCCCGACGATCGCCAGCTCGTCGGCGGGGTTGCCCCCGCCTCCGATGGACGTCGTCATGGCGCGCCGATCACTCCGCCGACTTCTCGGGGAGCGCGACGGCCGCGTTCTGGAGCTTCTGCGCCAGGCGCGTCTCGTGGCGGGCCTTCAGCACGCCCGCGCGGCGGAGCAGCGAGCGGACGGTGTCCGACGGCTGCGCGCCGACGTTCATCCAGTAGTTCACGCGATCGAGGTCGATCGTGAGCTTCTGGTCGTCGCTCTGGCGGGGCGCGTACTGCCCGATGATCTCGATGAACTTGCCGTCGCGCGGGCTCTTGCTGTCGGCGACGACGATGCGGTAGGCCGGCGCCTTCTTGCGGCCGACGCGGCGGAGACGGATGCGAACCATGTGACAACTACCCCGTCAGAGGTGGTGGGTACTGCTCCCGAGCTCCTCGCGAACGCCGGCGGATCCGGGTCGCACTCGGGTCGTGCTCGCCTAGCGGAAGCCGAACGGCCCCCGCGGCATGCCGGGCAGCTGCGGCATGCGGCCACCGCCGCCACCGCCGCCCTGCGTCATCTTCTTCATCATCTTCTGCATCTCGCGGAACTGCTCCAGCAGGCGGTTGACCTCCTGCACGGGGCGGCCGGATCCCTTGGCCACCCGCAGCCGGCGCGAGCCGTTCATGAGCTCCGGGCGCGTGCGCTCGGCGTTCGTCATCGAGAGGACGATCGCCTCGACGTGCTTCATGCGCTTCGGGTCGAGGTTCGCCTGCTTCAGCATGCTGGCGTTCACCCCGGGCAGCAGCTTGAGCAGGTCCTTCATCGGCCCGAGCTTCTGCATCTGCTTCATCGCGACGAGGAAGTCGTTCAGGTCCATGCCGTCCTTGCGGACCTTCTTCTCGAGGCGCTTCGCCTCTTCCTCGTCGAACGCCGACTGCGCCTTCTCGACCAGCGTCAGCACGTCGCCCTGCTGGAGGATCCGCCCGGCCATGCGGTCGGGATGGAAATCCTCGAGGGCGTCGAGCTTCTCGCCCACGCCGATGAACTTGATCGGCTTCTTGGTGACGCCGTAGATCGAGAGCGCCGCGCCGCCGCGGGCGTCGCCGTCCATCTTGGTCAGCACGACGCCGGTGACGCCGAGGGCCTCGTCGAAGCCCTGCGCGATGCGCACGGCCTCCTGGCCCGTCATGCCGTCGGCGACGAAGAGGATCTCGTCCGGGCGGACGGCCTCCTTCAGCCGCTTCAGCTCGGCCATCATGTCGGCGTCGATCTGCAGCCGGCCGGCGGTGTCGACGATGACCAGGCGGTCGCGGCCGCGCTTGGCCTCCTCGATCCCCTCCCGCGCGATCCGGACGACGTCGTTCGTCGTACGGTTGGCGTAGACGGGGACGCCGATCTGCTGGCCGACGGTCTCGAGCTGGTCGATGGCCGCGGGACGGTAGACGTCGGCGGCGACCAGGCGCACCTGGCGCCCCTCGGCCTTCAGCTTCCGCGCGAGCTTTCCGGCGGTCGTGGTCTTCCCCGAGCCCTGCAACCCGACCATCATGACGACGCTCGGCGGGATGGTGCTCAGCTTGAGCCCCTCGCGCCGCTCGCCGAGCATCTTCGTCAGCTCGTCGTAGACGATCTTGACCAGCTGCTGCGCCGGATTGACACCCCTGAGCTGCGCGACGCCGACGGCCGCTCCCTCCACCCGCTCCAGGAACTCGCGGGTGAGCTGGAAGTTGACGTCGGCTTCCAGGAGGACGCGCCGGACCTCGCGCAGCCCCTCCTTGATGTCGGCCTCGGTGAGCGTCCCCTTCCCGCGCAGGCGGGCGAAGGTCGACTCGAGTTTCTCAGTCAGCTCGTCGAACATAGCCGTTGAAAGTACCGCGATTTAGACTCCGGAACAACCGGCCCGACCCGGCCGGATCTCCCCCGCCGGACGCCGCGTCCCCAGCCGGCGACCGCCCCGACGCGCGGCCCCCGATCTCCGCGACGGGTATCGGTCGTGCAGGGGAGCCCCCCGCTCCGAGGCCGAAAGCCGCCGCCTCCCGTTCCTCCGGTCCAGCCGCGATGCCCCGACCCCAGCGCAAGGAAGAGATCCTCCGGTCCGAGGTCCCCCCGGTCCTCCCCCTGATGGCGCTGCGCTCGACCATCGTGTACCCGCTCGGCACGATCGCGGTGCAGATGGGCGCCCCCGAGAACCTGGCGCTCCTGCGCGCCAACGAGGACCCGGGCGTGATCGTCGCGCTGGTCGTCGCCCTCGGCGACCACGACGAGCCGATCGACAGCACCAAGTTCACCGGCAAGGTCGGCGTCGCGGCCCGCGTCCACGAGCGGATCAACCTGCCCGGCGACACGGTGCAGATCACCCTCCAGGGGCTGCGCCGGATCACGATCGACGGGATCGACCAGCTGAACCCGTACCCCGTCGCCCGCATCACGCCGGCCCGCGAGGTCCCGCCCGACGACGCGGACGTCGAGGACCTGGTCGCGCGCGTGACGTCGGCGGCCGAGACGCTGGCGAACCTCGTCGACCGCATCCCCGACGAGGTGCCCGCGATCCTGAAGATGAATGTCTCCGACCCGGGCCGCTTCGCGGACCTGGCGGCGACGAACATGAACTTCCGGATCGCCGACAAGGACGAGGTCCTCCAGAAGCTCGACGTCGGCGAGCGGCTGCGCTTCATCCTCTCGCGCCTGGAGCGCGAGGTGGCGCGCGCGCGCGTCATGGAGGACGTGAAGAAGCAGACCGAGATCAAGATCGAGCAGCACCAGCGCGAGTTCTACCTGCGCCAGCAGCTGCGCGCGATCCAGGCGGAGCTGGGCGAGACCGACCCGGGCGAGAAGGAGGCGGTGGACCTCCTGCGCAAGGTCGACGACGCCAAGCTCCCGGAGAAGGTCGCGCAGGAGGCACGGCGCGAGGTCGAGCGGCTGCGCATGCTCTCGCCCGCCTCCAGCGAGTACCAGGTGGTGCGCACCTACCTCGACTGGGTGCTGGCGCTGCCGTGGAACGCGAAGTCGGGCGAGCAGGACAGCGCGATCGACCTCAAGAAGGTCGAGGACGCGCTCGGCGAGCGGCACTACGGGCTGGACGAGGCGAAGGACCGCATCGTCGAGTACCTCGCCGTGCGCAAGCTGCGCGCGATGACGCCGACCGCGCACGCCGCGCCGCTGGCCGACGACGACGAGCCGCGCGCGGATCGCACCGAGCACGCCGTCCCGGCGGACGCGCCCGTGCCCGCGACGCCGCCCGTCGACGCCGACGCGGCGCCGAGCGAGGCGCGCGCGACCGAGGTGGCGCTGGCGGGGCCGATCCTCTGCTTCGCCGGCCCGCCGGGCACCGGCAAGACGTCGCTGGGCGAGGTGATCGCGAAGGCCATCGGCCGCCAGTTCTACCGCATCTCGGTGGGCGGCGTCCGCGACGAGGCCGAGGTCCGCGGCCACCGGCGCACGTACGTGGGCTCGATGCCCGGGCTGCTGATCCAGGCGCTGCGCCGCGTGCAGGTGCGCGACGCGGTGTTCCTGATCGACGAGATCGACAAGATGTCGGGCGGCGGCCCGTCGGGCGATCCGACGGCGGCGATGCTCGAGGTGCTCGACCCGTCGCAGAACCAGAGCTTCGTCGACCACTATCTCAACCTGCCGTTCGATCTGTCGCAGGTGCTGTTCATCGCGACGGCGAACAACGTCTTCGACATCCCCGGGCCGCTGCGCGACCGGATGGAGATCATCCGCATCGCCGGCTACACGATCGAGGAGAAGGTCGAGATCGCGTGGCGCTACACGATCCCGAAGCTGCTGGAGGAGCACGGGATCACCGAGCAGGACATCGTCTTCACCGACGAGGTGCTGTCGTTCGTGGCGGCGCGCTACTCGCGCGAGGCGGGGCTGCGCAACTTCAGCCGCAACCTCGCGACGCTCATGCGCAAGCGCGCGCGTCGCAAGGCGGACGGCGAGCAGGGCGCGTGGGTGCTCGACCGCGAGAAGGTCGAGGAGGTCCTCGGCCCGCCGCGCTACGCGGTGGAGGAGGCGGAGAAGGAGCCCGAGGTGGGCGCGGTCACGGGCCTCGCGTGGACGTCCACGGGCGGCGACCTGATGGTGATCGAGGCGCTGCGCATGCCGGGCACGGGACGGATGACGGTCACCGGCCAGCTGGGCGACGTGATGCGCGAGAGCGTGGACGCGGCGCACTCCTACGTGCGCTCGCGCGCCGAGACGCTCGGCATCGAGGCGCGCGACTTCAAGGACTCCGACATCCACATCCACTTCCCCGCGGGCGCGATCCCGAAGGACGGCCCGTCGGCCGGCATCGCCATCACGCTCGCGCTCTCCAGCGTCTTCTCGCGCCGCCCGGTGCGCCGCGACCTGGCGATGACGGGCGAGGTCACGCTGCGCGGCAAGGTGCTCGAGATCGGCGGCGTGAAGGAGAAGGTGCTGGCCGCCTACCGCGCGGGGCTGCGCGAGCTGATCCTGCCCAAGAGCAACGAGAAGGACCTGCGCGACGTGCCGAAGGAGGTGCGCGAGCACATCGAGTTCCGCTTCGTCTCGTCGATGGACGAGGTGCTGCGCATCGCGCTGCTGCCGAGCCCCGTGCCGAACGCCGACCGCGCGCCCGACCAGGACGTCGACGAGAAGGCCACGGCGCCGATCGCGGATGCGGCGGATCTGGCCGTGGGGGAGAACCATCGGACGCCGAGTGCCTCCGTGGAGACCGTGCCGCTGGCGGACGTGAAGCGTTAGCGCGGTTTGGCGGAGGACGGTGAGGCGGAGGCCGGAACGGCGAAGAACGAGAATGCGTGAAACGGAGAAGCGGACGCTGCGAGCCTGAAGCTCGAAGCGTCCGCTCTTTCGTTTCACGCCCTTCCGTCCTCCGCTTCACCGTCCTCCGCCCCTTCGTCCTCCGCAGTCCCGCGCGTCAGTCGATGAATCGCCCGATCGTATAGAGCAGCAAGCCGACGAGTCCACCGACCAGCGTTCCGTTGATCCGGATGAACTGCAGGTCCCGACCGATCTGGATCTCGATGCGGCGCGAGGTGGCGGCGGGATCCCAGCCGGCGACCGTGGACTCGATGAGCGCCGAGACCTCGCTGCGGTACTGCTCGACCACGAACAGCGTCGCGTCCAGCACCCACGCGTCCACCTTCGCCGTCAGCGCGGGATCCGCGAGCACCGCGTTGCCGAGCGACACCAGCCCGCGCTCGACCGCGGCCAGCGCGCCGCTGCCGTCGCCGCTCTCCAGGTCGGCCGTCGCGTAGCGGCCCAGCGCGGCCTTCACGTCGCTCCACACCGTGTTCGCGTACTCGCGCACGGCTGGATGCTGGAGCATGTCCTCCTTGATCGCCTCGGCGCGCGCGATGGTGTCGGGGCTCGTGCGCAGCCGCTCGGCGAAGCCGCGCACCGCCTCGTCGAAGCGCTCGCGCAGCTCGTGGTCCGGGTTCGCCGCGACCTCCTGCAGCGTGCGCTCGACCGCCGAGACCACCTTGTCGTGGATGCGGTCCTCGACCGCGCCGGGCATCCACCACGGCGCCTCGGCCGCGATGCGGTCGCGGATCAGCATCTCGTTCTCGCTCAGCACGCGCGTCGCCAGCCGCAGCGCCTCGTCCAGCAGCTCCTGGTGCCGCCCGTCGGCGGTCAGCAGGTTGAGGATGCGGCCCATCACCGGTGCGACCTGCACCTTGCGCGCGCGCGTCACCAACGAGCGCTCGACGAAGCCCTGCACGTCCTCGTCGCGCAACACCTCGGCCGCGCCGGAGAGGCCCGCCGCCACCTGCCGCGCGACCATCCGCGCGTGCAGCGGATCGGCGATCCAGCGCGCCGCCTTCTCGCCCACGCGCGCCGCGCGGAGCTTCGTGCCCACGACCTCGGGCGACAGGAAGTTGCGCTGCACGAACATGCCGAGCGACCGCCCGATGCGGTCCTTCCGCGTCGGCACGATCGCGGTGTGCGGGATCGGCAGGCCGAGCGGGCGGCGGAAGAGCGCGGTCACCGCGAACCAGTCGGCGAGACCGCCGACCATCGCCGCCTCCGCGAACGCGCGCACGAAGCCGAGCCAGTGGTACCGCGACTCGAACCAGCGCGTGACGACGAACAGCACGCCCGCGGCCACCAGCAGCGCCGTCGCGCGCCGCTGCATCTGCTCCAGCGCGCGCTGCTTCTCCGCCTCGTCGGCGATGGGCGGCGGGACGCTCGGGTCGTGCGTGGCGCCGGCGGGCACGGGCGGCACCGGCGGCACCGGCGGCACCGGCGGCGCGGGCAGCGCGAGCGTCGCGGGCCGCTCCATCGGCGGCTCGGTGGACGGCGCATCGGGCGCCGTGACGGGCGACGGCTCGTCGCTCACGGTCGCGTCAGGGCTGGATCACGGCTGGAGCGTCACGCGCGCCAGGTCCAGCAGGTCGGTCCCGGCGGCGGCCGGCGCGTCGACGTAGAGCACGACCGGGCGCCCCTGTACCTCCGCCGCGCGCACGAGCAGCGCGCGACGCTCGCGGCTCGCGTCGGTCGTGACGTACGCGCGCGCCGTCGGCAGCTTCGTCGTCTCGGCGCGTGCGCTCGGATGGAGGTGCGGCACCACCTGCGCCAGCGCGTCGTAGAACTCGGCCGCGTCCACGCCGCCGTCCCACGCGGTCAGCCACACGAACGCGTCGCCCGCGGGCGTGCGCACGATCGCCCACCGGTCGCCGCCCCAGCCGCCCGACGCACGCGCGGCCAGCTCGAGATCCTGCAGGTGCTCGAACAGCACGAGCCGCGTCTCGAACTCGCCGAGCGTGTTCTCGGCCGTCAGCGTGCCGACGGTGGGCGCGGGAAGCCGCACCGCGAGCGGCGCGTCGTCCGCCCTGCCCGGCGCGTAGCGGTCGGCGTGCAGCACCTGCTCGGTGGACGTCGGGAGCCGCAGCAGCACGCTGTCGGGATGCCCCGCGCCGGCCACGCGGCGCACCAGCTCCGCGCCGCTCAGGTACGGGAAGAGCAGCGTCTCGCGCACGATCAGCGGCGCCGCCGCGAGCACCGGCGTGCGGTTCATGTTGGCGCGGATCGCCTCGCGCGTGCGCTCCCACCCCGCGGCCGAGCGCGAGGACGTGTCGCCGCCGGTGCTCAGCTGCACCCAGGTCGCCTGCCCTTCCAGCGCCGCGTGCGCCGCGCTGGCGCGGTCCGCCTGGCCGTGCAGCCGCAGCAGCGAGTCGAGGTTGCGGTGCTGGTCCTGCAGCGCGTGCACGAGCTCGTGGCGCAGCGTCACCGCGGCGGCCGCGGAGTCGGCGCCCTCGACGACGTAGAGCGTCTTGGAGCGCGGGTCGTAGTAGCCGACCACCTGCTCCTCCAGCACGCGGACGAGGAGCGCGCGGAGGTCGATCGTGTCGGGCATCATGCCCAGGCGCCGGTAGGCCGCGGCCTGGCCCTGCAGCTCCGCGCGCGCCCGCGGCTCGTCGATCTCGCGCTCCAGGAAGGCGCGCACCTGCTCGGCCGTGCGCACCTCGACCCGCGGCGGCGTCGTGAAGCGGAGGCCCGTGGCGCGCTCGATCTCGGGCGCCAGCTTGACGGCCTGCTCGACGTAGGAGGCGCGCATCTCGCCCGCGCTGGGGCGGCACGCGGCGAGCGCCGCGCAGGCGGCGAGCGCGCCGAGCGTGGTGCGCAGGCGCGGCGCGGTCGGCATTACTGCAGGACGGTGGCGAAGTACCAGGCGATCATGCGGTCTCCCCAAAGCAAGGTCAGGAGTGCCGCAGGCGCAAGGAAGACGCCGAACGGCACCGGCGGCAGCTCGAACGCCGCGTCGGCGTCGCCCTGTACCAGCCGACGTCGGTGCAGTACCCAGGCCGCCGGCACGATGACGCTGACCGACGCGACGGCGCCGACGAACGCGCCGACGATCACCGTCAGCAGCGCGCGCTCGGGGCCGAGCGCGGCGCCGACGGCCGCCATCATGGTGACGTCGCCGAAGCCCATCGCCTCCTTCTTGAACGCGAGCTCCCCCAGCCAGCCGATGATCGCGATCGCGCCCGCGCCCGTGCACGCGCCGATGAGCGCCTCGTACGGCGACGCGAAGAGCGTCGCGGCGCCCGCGCCGCGCGCGATCAGCGAGGTCGCGAGCACCCAGAGCAGCAGGAAGACCGTGAAGCCGTCGGGGATCAGGTAGCGCCGCGCGTCGGTGGCGGCGATGCCCAGCAGCACCGTGCCGAAGACCGCCACCCGCAGCGCGTCGAGCGTCGGGCCGTAGGTGAAGTACGCGGCCAGCCAGCCGAGCCCCACCAGCGCCTCGATCGCCGGGTAGAGCGGCGAGATCGGAAGGCCGCAGCCGCGGCACTTCCCGCGGAGCACCAGCCAGCTGAGGATCGGGACGTTCTCCAGCGCCTGCACGGGGCGGCCGCAGCGCGGGCAGCGCGAGCGCGGGCGGACGACCGACTCGCCTTCGGGCCAGCGGACGATGCAGACGTTCAGGAAGGAGCCGATCGCCGATCCGAAGAGGAACGCGAGGACGGCGAGGGACCAGTGCGGCTCGAGCATCGGCGGGGGTCGGGCGGACGACGGAGGGACGTGCTCAGGCGGGGCGGCGGAGCGACGCGGGGCGCAGCTCGTAGAGGAGGATCGACGCCGCGACCGCGACGTTGAGCGACTCGACGAGCCCGGTGCTGGGCACGGCGACGAGGCCCGCGGCGCGCCCCCGGAGCGCGGCGGAGAGGCCCGCGCCCTCGTTCCCCACCGCGACCGCGAGACGGTCGGGCGCGGTCGACGCCAGCGCGCCGACGGGCGCGCCGGCGCCGTCCGCCCCCCACAGGACGATCCGCTCGGCCGCGAGGAACGCGTCGAGCGCCTCCACGGTATCACCCACCGTAGACAGCCTGAACTGCGCGCCCATCGCCGACCGGACCACCTTGGCGCTCCACAGGTCCACCGTGCCGGGGAGCGCGACGACGGCGGCGGCTCCGAGCCCGGCGGCGGACCGCAGGATCGTCCCGACGTTGCCCGGGTCCTGGACGCCGTCGAGCACGAGGAGCCGGACATCGGACGCGGGCAGCCGCTCCCGCAGGGCGTCGAGGGCCAGCACCGGCTGCTCGGCCACCATCAGCACGCCCTGGGGCGCGTCGGTGTCGGCGGCCGTGGCGAAGTCGCGCGCCGTGACCTCGAGCAGCGGGATGCCGGCGGCCGCGATCCGCTCGCGGAGGGCGACGCCGCGCGGCGTCGCGTCGAGGGCGTCGGAGACCACCGCGCCGCGCGGGCGCAGCGGCGCGGCGAGCAGCTCCTCGACCGTCCGGATGCCCTCTGCAACGAACAGCCCCTGCCGTTCGCGCGCCTTCCGACGCTGGAGGTCGCGCGCTAAAGTCAGCAGCCGCATATCGTTACCGTTCGCAGCCGGCGATCGGCGCCGGGAATGGCTCTTGCCCTAGGAAGTGGCTGGGCGTGGACCGCCCCTGGCGTGGACCGCCCCCGACGCACATCGCCGACAGGCGTCGCGCGCCGGGCCGACCTTCGATCACCGAGCACGCGTGGAGTCGTCATGAGACGTTTCATCGTGAGCACCGCAGCGAGCCTCGCCCTCCTGACCGCCGGTTGCGGCGTGTCGACGCAGCAGGAGGTCGAGATGGGTGCCCAGTATGCGCAGCAGATCAACTCGCAGCTGCCGATCATCACCGATCCCGAGATCTCGCGCTACATCAACGTGATCGGCGACTCGATCGCGCGGGTGACGGGGCGCACCGACCTCGACTGGCAGTTCTACGTGGTCAACGCCCCCGAAGTCAACGCCTTCGCGGTGCCGGGCGGCTTCATCTACGTCAACCGCGGGCTGATCGAGCGCGCGCAGAACATGTCGCAGGTCGCGGGCGTGCTGGGGCACGAGATCGGCCACGTGACGAAGCGCCACTCGATCGACCAGATGCAGAAGGCGCAGGGCGCCAACATCGGCCTGACGATCGGCTGCATCCTCGCGCCGGCCGTGTGCAACAACCAGGCGGCGGGCGCGCTGATCAACGTCGGCGGCAGCGCGGTGTTCGCGCGCTTCAGCCGGCAGGACGAGAGCGAGGCGGACGCCGAGGGCGTGCGGTACGTGACGCGCGCCGGCATCGACCCGCGCGGCATCCCGGGCATGTTCCGGGTGCTCCTCGAGGAGCGGCAGTCGCGCCCCGCGGGCGTCGAGGCGTGGTTCTCCACGCACCCGATGGAGGAGGACCGCATCTCGAAGACCGAGGCGCAGATCGCGCAGATCTCGCCGGCGGTACTGCAGTCGCTGTCGCGCGACTCGCAGAACTTCCGCGCCTTCCAGAACCGACTGAAGTCGCTGCCGGCGGCGCCGCGGCAGGCCGCGCGCTGAGCGACGGGTAGAAGACGACGGAGGGGCGGGCCGCGATGCTGCGGCCCGCCCCTCCGTCGTTTCGGGTCCGCGGCTGCTCAGTCGAGCGCCTTCACGAACCCCGTGACCAGCGCGCGGAACTGCGCGCTCACCGCGCGGCCCGTCTCCAGCACCTCCTCGTGCGACAGCGGGTGCGTCGCGATGCCGCACGCCATGTTGGTGATGCAGCTGACGCCCGCGACGCGCATCCCGATCGCGCGCGCCACCACGACCTCGGGCACGGTCGACATCCCCGTCGCGTCGGCGCCGAGCCGCTCCAGCATGCGCGTCTCGGCCGGCGTCTCGTACGTCGGGCCGACGGATGCGGCGTAGACGCCCTCCTGCACGCGGATCCCCTGCTCCGCCGCCACGCGCCGCAGCACCGCGCGCAGCCCGGCGTCGTACGGGTCGGACATGTCCGGGAAGCGCACATCCCCCGGCTGCAGCGGCCCGACGAGCGGGTTGCGGAACATGAGGTTGATGTGGTCCGCGATGATCATCAGGTCGCCCGCCGCGAACGTGCGCCGCACGCCGCCGGCCGCATTGCTGACGAACAGCGTCGGCGCGCCGAGGGCGTGCACCACGCGCACCGGGAAGCCGGCCAGCGCGGCCGGGTGCCCCTCGTACATGTGGAAGCGGCCCGCCAGCGCGACGACCTCGCGGCCCGCGAGCGTGCCCGCGATCAGCGCGCCCGCGTGCCCGGCCACCGTCGCCGTCGGGAAGCCCGGCACCTCGGCGAAGGGCATCCGGCGCGCGTCCACGATGTCGTGCGCCAGGTCGCCCAGCCCGGAGCCGAGGACGATCGCGCACGCCGGGGCGCGCACCCCGAGCCGCTCGCGGATCGCGTCCGCCGCGCGCGCGGCCGCCTCGGCGCCGTAGCGCGCCAGGTCGGCGTGATCCGCACCCACCATCACGCCGGCGCTCACGCGAGCACCTCGCGGCCGTCGGCGCGCAGCGCGGCCAGGTCGCGCTCGACGCGGGCGATGAGCGCGCGGCGCTCCTCGGCTGGGAGGAACGCGCTCTCGAAGCCGTTCAGCGCCACGCGCGACAGCTCGTCGAAGGTGAAGTCGAGGTGCGCCGCGGCGTGCACGTACTCGTCGACGAGCGTGGTGCCGCTCATGAGGCGGTTGTCGGTGTTGAGCACGACGTTGAGTCCCAGGTCGAAGTAGCGGCGGAACGGGTGCGACGCGTAGTCGTGGGCCGCGCGCGTCTGGACGTTGGACGTCAGGCAGCACTCGCAGCAGATGCGCCGCTCGCCCACCTCGTCCACCAGCGCCGGATCCTCGATCAGCCGCGTGGCGTGGCCCAGGCGCTCCGCGCCGCAGGTGTGCAGCGCGTCGCGCACGCTCTCGGCGCCCGCGCCCTCGCCCGCGTGGCAGGTGATCGCGAGGTCGTTGTTCCGCGCGTGCTCGAACGCCGCCAGATGGCGCGACGCGGGATTCCCCGCCTCGCCGCCCGCGAGGTCGAAGCCGACGACGCCGCGGTTGCGGTACTCCACCGCGAGGCGCGACAGCTCCAGCGACACCTCGGGGTCCATGTTGCGGATCCCGCACACGATCACGCGCGCCACGATCCCCGTCTCGCGCTCGGCGCGCGCGAGGCCGCGCAGCGGCGCCTCGACCGTCGCGCCGAGCGAGAGGCCGCCGCTCGTGTTGAGCACGGGCGCGAAGCGCGTCTCGAGGTAGCGCACGCCCTCGGCCGCCGCGTCGACGGCCAGCTCGTAGGCGATGCGCTCCAGCGCGGCCTCGGTCTGCATCACCGAGAGCGTCACGTCGAAGCGCGCGAGGTAGTCCTCGAGGTTGCGCGCGTCATCCACGCGCATGTACTCGCGCAGCGCCTCAGGCGTCGCGGCCGGCATGCGGACGCCCAGCTCGGCGCCCAGCGCGATCAGCGTCTCGGGGCGGACGGAGCCGTCGAGGTGGCAGTGCAGCTCCGCTTTCGGCAGGCGCGCGAGCAGCGTGCGGTCCACCGCGGCCTCGCGCGCGGCGCGCCGCTCGGCGACCTCCTGCGGATCGAGGCGGGCGGCGCGAGGCGGGAGGTCGGCGTGTCGGTAGGTCATTCGGCGTCGTCGGCGGCCGCGGCGCGGCGCGCGGAGATCAGGCGGTAGATGGCGCCCGCGTACGTCTCGCCCTGCGGGTCGACGGGCAGGCCACGGCTGTCGGTCACGAGGCGCTCGCCGGCGGCGACCGCGTCGGCCGCGCCGGCGTCGTGCGCGCGGAGGGCGTCGGCGACGCTCGCACCACGCGGGACCTCGACGGCGCGCTCGTTCACGAACACGCGGAGCGTCGGCGGGAGCGCAGTCACGGCTGCGCTCCCGCGACGTTGCGGATGCGCACCTCGGTCGGCGCGCGCACCGGCTGCGGCAGCTGGCGCAGGTAGCCCATCAACGCGTCCACGTCGACGACCTTCGTCTCGACGACCGAAGCGGCGCCCTCGGCGAGCGTGACGCCGTCGCCGCCGGTGACGAGGAAGTCGTTGATCGTGACCGCGTACAGCTGCTCGTCCTCGATCGCCTTCCCGCCGTCGAGCGTCGCGGCGACGAAGCGCGCGGTGCCCGTCTTCGTGCTGTCGTACGTGATCGTGACGCCGCTGACGTGCCAGCGCGGCCGGTCGCGGGTGACGAGCTTCGGCAGGTACGCCTTCAGGTCGCGGCCGCGCACGCGCAGGGTGTAGAGCGTGTTGCCGAACGGCTGGATCTCGTAGAGGCGGCCGAAGGTCGCCGGTCCCGCGGGCAGCCCGGTGCGGATGCCGCCGTTGTTCATGATCGCGACGTCGGCGCGCGTGGCCCACCGCTGCGCGTCCGCGATCAGGTTGCCGACGGCGTACTGCTCGTCCGGCTCCCGGGGCATCGCCTCCGCAACCTCGGCCACCACGCGCGTCACGCGCGCCTGCACGTCGGCGAGCGCGCGCGCGCTGAGCGCGGCGACGCGCGGCGGGACGGGCCCCATCGAGTCGGCGACGACCTCGCGCATCTCGACGCGCGGCGCGCCGCCCGCCAGCGGGATGTCGATCACGCCCAGCCCGCGACCGCTGGAGCGACCCTGCGAGATCGGGATGCCGTTGACGATGGTCGCGACGCGCGAGTGCGTGTGCCCGCTGACGATCGCCGCGATCGGCTCGCGCAGCTCGCGCGCGAGGGTGAACACCTCGCCCGTGCACGGCGTGGGACCCGCCGCGCCGGCCGAGCCCGGGTCGTTCTCGCCGTCGCGATCGCAGTAGCCGCCGATGTGCCCCGTCACCACCACGAGATCGGCGCCGCGCGCCCGCAGCGCGCGCGCCCGCTCGTCGATGGCCGGCGCCATGGGGCCGAACACCAGCCCCTTCACGTTCAGCACCTTGGTCGTGCGCGGCGTGGACGGATCGGCGACGCCGACGATGCCGATGCGGAGCCCGTTGCGGACCACCAGCGTGTCGTCGCGCAGCCAGGGCAGCTTCTTCCCGTCGGTCGTGCGGACGTTGGCGCCGAGCACCGTGTACGGCAGCTCGCGCAGCCGGGCGCGCAGCGTGTCGACGCCCCAGTCGAACTCGTGGTTGCCGAGCGCGGAGGCGACGACGCCCAGTTCCTTCATGATCGGGACGACCGCCCTGCCGTACGTCAGGTTCGAGGCGGGCGTGCCCTGGAACTCGTCGCCGCCATCGAGCAGGATGCTGACGCAGGCTGGCGGGCGGCACTCGCTGCGCGCCCGCGCGATCGCGGCCGCCAGCGCATCCGCGCCACCGCGCCGCACGCCGCGCGTGTCCGCGCGCGCCTCGACGCCGCCGTGGAAGTCGTTCATCCCGATGATGCGCAGCGTCGTCGGCAGGCCGGGGCGGCGGCGGATCGCCGGCGCATCCTTCCGCACGCGGATGGCGCCCGTGTCCTGCGCGGCGGCGGCGGCCGCCGTCGTCGCGCGCACGGCGCTCGCGCCAGCCGCCGCGCGGCCGGTCGCGTCGCCGCGCATCGAGGCGTAGGCCGCGCCGACCGCGGCGGCCGGCTCCAGCCGCCAGTTGGGCGTGAAGTAGTCGGCCGGGTCGAGCGTGCCGCGCGCCTTCGCCTCGTCTATCAGCAGCTGGCGGATCTCCAGCCCCTCGTCGTACACGACCGGCGCGCCGGCCAGCATCGCGAAGCCGCCGCCGCCCGTCTGCCGGTAGTTGTTGAGCGCGAGCGTGAAGCTGTCCGTGTCGGCGACGGGACGGCCGTGAACCGACAGCGACGTGACGCGCTGCCCCACCGGACGGCTCACGTCGAGCACGTAGTCGGCGCCGGCCACGACGTCGAAGTTGTAGCCCGGCACCGACGGATCGACGATCGACGCCGACGCGTTCGCGGCGTCGAACGGGCGGTAGTAGCGCGCGCTGTGCTCCAGGAACTGCCGCAGCTGCGCGCCGCTCACCCTCACCGCGCGCAGCGTGTTCTCGTAGGGATAGAGGCGCGCCATCTCGGCCACGGTCACGGGGCCGGCGTCCAGCCCCGCCTCGAGCGAGAATGCCGCGCCGGCGGCGAGGTCCGCCTTGGCCGTGCGGCGCATGACCTCGAGCACGAAGTCGAGCAGCGGGGTATCGGCGACGCGCGACGAGTCGGCGCGCCAGGCGACCGTCGTGCGGCCGACCTCGGAGGCGGCGTACGCGACGGCCCGCGCATGCCCGGCATCGGTCGCGGCCAGCACCGCCGGCGACTCGGCACGGCCGACGGTCGGCACCAGCGTCCCGCGCTTCGACGCGACCGCCCACTTCCCGTCGCGACGCACGAGCGCGAGGCGCGCGACGCCCACGCTCTCCGCCCAGTTCTTGGGCTGCATCACCAGCGCGCCGCCGATCGTCGTGTCGGGGAGCTGGCGGTGCGAGTGGCCGAAGATCACGACGTCGAGCCCCGGCACCTCGCGCGCGACGCGCGCGGCGACGTTCTCGCTCGGCAGGCCGGTGCTGACCGTGTCGTAGCTGGACGGCTCGCCGAGCCCCGAGTGGAGCACCGCGACGACCACGTCGGCGCCGGCCGCGCGCGCCTCGGCCGCGGCCGCGCGCACGGCGGGCACGATGTCGCCGATCGTCACCTTCCCCTTCAGGTGGTCGCGGTCCCAGACCATCGAGCCCGGCGTCGTCCCACCCACCAACGCGACCTTGGCCCCGCCGCGTTCGACCATCGTCCAGGCACGGTAGGCGCGGCCGCCGTCCGTCCGTCGCAGGTTGGCCGCGAGGAACGGGAAGCGCGCCTGCCCCGTCGCGCGGTCCAGCGTCTCGACGCCGTAGTTGAACTCGTGGTTGCCGATGGCCGCAGCGTCGTAGCGCATCGCGTTCATCGCCGCAGACACCGGGTGCGGCTGGTCGGGCGCGACGCGCGCCGCTACGTACGTCAGCGGCGTCCCCTGCAGCAGGTCGCCCGCGTCCACCAGCACCACGCGGTCCGGGTGGGCGGCGCGGAGCGAGTCGACGACGGTCGCGGCGCGCGCCAGCGAGCGCACCGTGTCGGCGCGGCCCGCGAAGTAGTCCCAGCCGCGCAGGCGGCCGTGGACGTCGGTCGTCGAGGCGATCAGCAGCTCGAGCGAGTCGGCCGCGCGTGGCGCGCCCTGCGCGCCGGCGACGTGGGCCCCGCCCAGGATGGCGACCGCGAGCGAGAGCGCGGCGCCCGACCACACGGCGCCGCGGCGCGGCACCCGGAGTGAAGCAACTCGTTGCATGGACACAAGCTAGCGGCCGCCTCCGCGGGGGTGCAGGGCGCGGGCCGCTGGCGCCGGCGCGGGCGTGCGGTTGACGCTGTCCGGCGCGCCGGCCACACTTGCCCGGATGCCTGCCACGACCCCTGCGCACCGCCGCTCGTCCCGGGGCCCGATACACTCCCGTGACGCGCGCCCCGCTTCACTTCGCGCCGCCGGCCCGGCATCCTGCCTCCGTGAACGCCCGGGCGTGACCCGACCGGGGGATCGCCCGTGACCAAGCCGCTCGTCATCGGGATCGCGGGCGGCACGGGCTCGGGGAAGTCGACGGTCGCGCGCCGCGTGGCCGAGGCGCTGACCGCGGGCGAGTCGGCGGCGTCGGTCGCGTTCGTCGACATGGACGCGTACTACCGCCACTTCGCCGACCTGCCGATGTCGGAGCGGCGGCGCGTGAACTGGGACCACCCGGACGCGTTCGATCTCGACCTGTTCGTCGACCACCTCGGGCGGCTGTCGCGCGGCGAGGCGATCCAGAAGCCGGTGTACGACTTCGTCGAGCATCTGCGCGCGCCCGACGTCGTCCACATCGCGCCGGCGGACGTGGTCGTGATCGACGGGATCCTGCTGTTCGTCGACGAGCGCGTGCGCGAGCTGTGCGACGTGAAGGTGTACGTGGACGCGGACGCCGACGTGCGGCTCATCCGGCGGCTGCGGCGCGACATCGTCAAGCGCGGCCGACCGTTCGACGAGATCCTGGAGCAGTACCTCTCGACCGTGCGCCCGATGCACCAGCAGTTCGTCGAGCCGAGCAAGCGCTACGCGGACGTGATCGTCCCGCGCGGCGGCCACAACGCCGTCGCGATCGAGATGATCGTCGCCAAGATCCAGCGTCGCCTGCAGGCCCGCCGCGACTGAGGCGCGCCCCGCGCCGCCCGCACGACCGGCCATCCGCCTTCCTCGCATGCTCTCGTCGAGCGCCGACCGCTCGCCCCATCGCTCGCCCGACCGCTCGTCGCCGAGCGCCGCGCCGCCCACCGTGCCCGGCGCGGGCGAGCGGATCCTCGTCGTCGACGACGAGCCGGACATCGTCGCGCTGGTCGCGTACCACCTGGCGAAGCTGGGCTACCGCGTCTCGACGGCGGGCACCGGCACCGACGCGCTGGAGCTGGCGCGCCGCGAGCGCCCCGCGCTCATGGTCCTCGACCTGATGCTGCCCGACCTCTCGGGCTTCGAGGTGCTGGAGCAGCTGCGCGCCGACGAAGCGACGCGGAGGCTGGGCGTGCTGATGCTCACCGCGCGCCGCGAGGAGCCCGATCGCATCCGCGGCCTCTCCCTCGGCGCCGACGACTACCTCGCGAAGCCGTTCTCGCCGCAGGAGCTGATGCTGCGCGTCGGCGCGATCCTCCGGCGCGTCACGGCGGGCGCCGCGCCGGCCGCCGCCGCGGAGACGGCCGAGTTGCTGGTGGTGGGTCCGCTGCGGATCGACCGCGCGGCGATGACCGTGGACGTCGACGGCCGGCGCATCGAGCTGACGCCGACCGAGTACAAGCTGCTGCTCACGCTCGCCGAGCGGCGCGGGCGGGTGCAGGCGCGCGGCCACCTGCTGGAGACGGTGTGGGAGGCCGCGCCCGACATCCAGACGCGCACGGTGGACATGCACGTGCAGCGGCTGCGCACGAAGCTCGGCGACGCGGGCGACCTGATCGAGACGGTGCGCGGGTTCGGCTACCGCCTGAAGGCACCGGGCACGCGCTGATCGCGTCACGGAGCGTCACGCGCCCGTCGCGCCGTCGTGACCGTTCCGTGGCGCGGCCGTCGGCGCGGCGTTGCCGAGGCCGGGGAGCTTTGACGCTGAGTCGTGACCCAGACCGGGTCCCTCTCACGCCAACCCGAGACCTCCATGCCTGCTCGCTCACGGTGGACCGCGGCCGCGATGTACGCGGCGATGCCGCTGATGCCGTTCGCCATCCCGTCCGCACTCGTCGCGCAGCCCGCGGCGACCGCCGCGCGCCACGCCACCGGCCGCATCACGGGCCGCATCGTCGACGCGAAGACCGGCGCGGGCCTCTCCGACGTGGGCGTGCAGGTGGTCGGCACCACGCTCGGCACGATGTCGGGCGTCGACGGCCGCTTCACGCTCCCCGCGGTCCCCGCCGGCACGGTGACGATCCAGGCGCGCCGCATCGGCTACCAGGCGAAGACGGTCACCGGCATCATGCTCGCCGGCGGCCAGACGCTGGAGCAGGACGTCACCCTCGGCACCGCGACGGTGCAGCTGCAGGCGGTGGCAGTGACCGCGTCCGCCGAGCGCGGCTCGGTGAGCAAGGCGCTCGACGAGCAGCGGACGTCGACGTCGATCGTCAACGCGACGACGGCCGAGCAGATCCAGCGCAGCCCCGACGCCGACGCCGCGCAGGCCGTGAAGCGCGTGAGCGGGGTGACGGTGCAGGACGGCAAGTACGTCATCGTGCGCGGCCTGGGCGAGCGCTACACGCAGACGTCGCTCAACGGATCGCGCGTCCCCAGCCCGGAGCCCGAGCGCAAGGTCGTCCCGCTCGACCTGTTCCCTGCCGCGCTGATCGACGCGATCACCACCGCGAAGACGTTCACGCCCGACCGGCCCGGAGACTTCAGCGGCGCGCTGGTCGACATCCGCACCCGCGAGTTCCCGGCGTCGCGATCGGTGACCTTCTCGTCGTCGCTCGGCGCCAACACCGCGGCCGCGGGCCGCGACGTGATCCGCGCGCCGCGCGTCGGCCAGGAGTGGCTCGGCTTCGGCGGCGATCGCCGCACCCTTCCGTCGGCGGTGGCCGCGGCGGGGCAGACGCTCAGCGGCGTGACGCCCGGCGCGCCGACCAACGCGCTGATCCGGAGCTTCCGCAACAAGTGGACACCGGTCGCCGACAACACGGGCCTCCCGAACGGCTCGTTCGGCGTGTCGGTGGGTGGCAACGACGCGGTGCTCGGACGCCGTGTCGGCTACGTGGCGTCGCTGTCGTACTCCACCTCGCAGGAGGTGCGGCGCGACGAGCAGCTGATCGTGCCGCGCGCCGACGGCGCGGGCGGCGCCGAGGCGCTCTCCACGTTCGCCGGAAGCACCGGGCGCGAGAGCGTGCTGTGGGGCGGCGTGGCCAACCTCAGCACGATGCTCGGTGGCGCGTCGCGCCTGTCGCTCAACAACACGTACAACCGCACCTCCGACAACGAGGCGCGGTCGCTGACGGGGCTCGACGAGCAGTTCGCGAGCGTCCTCACGCTCACGCGCCTCGGCTTCGTCTCGCGCAGCGTGCTGTCGAACCAGCTGCGCGGCGAGCACACGATCGGCGCCGGCGCGCGACAGCAGCTCGACTGGAACGTGTCGCGCAGCCAGGTGAGCCGCGACGAGCCGGATCGCTCGGACCTCGTGTACCAGGGCACGGGCGCGAACCGGTTCTGGCGCGGGCTGGCGAACGACGCGACCCGCTTCTTCGGCGCGCTGGACGAGCGAGACTACGCGGGGGCGCTGAACTACCGCGTCAGCTTCGGCGACGCCGCATCGGCGCCGCAGCTGAAGGTCGGCGGCTACTACCGCGACGTGCACCGCGACTCCGACGTCCAGGCGTACGACATCCTGAACCTCGGGCTCGAGCAGGCCGCGCTGCGCGACCGCGCGGAGTCGATCTTCCGCCGCGCCGCGTCGAGCGACGCCGCGTCGCTGCTCGTGCGCCCGAGCACCTTCGGCGGGCGCTACTCGGCCGACGAGACGCTCGGCGCGGGCTACGCGATGCTCGAAGGGGGGCTCGGCAGCCGGGTGCGCGTGATCGCCGGCGCCCGCGTCGAGTCGGCCGACATCCAGGTCAATACGCTGACGGCGCAGCTGCAGGACACCGTGTCGCGCCTGAAGAACACCGACGTGCTGCCGGCGGTGAACCTCACCGTCCGCGTCACCGACGCGCAGAACCTCCGCCTGTCGGCCACGCAGACGCTGTCGCGCCCCGAGTACCGGGAGCTGTCGCCGGTGGCGTACGTCGAGATCGCGGCCAACAACGAGGAGCGCGGCAACCCCGGCCTGCGCCGCGCGCTGATCCGGAACTACGACGCGCGCTGGGAGTGGTACCCGTCGGGCGGCGAGGTGCTGAGCGTCGGCGTGTTCGCGAAGCGCTTCCAGGATCCCATCGAGCGCGTCTTCGTCGCCACCACGGGACGCCCGCAGATCGGCTTCGTGAACGCGGACGCGGCCACCAACTACGGCGTCGAGCTCGACGTGCGGAAGGGGCTCGGCTTCCTCGGCGCGCCGTTCCGCGACATCACGGCGTCCACGAACGCGACGTTCATGCGCAGCCGGATCGCGATCACCGACTCGCTGACGGCGGCCACCAACCCGGACCGCCCGATGGTGGGCCAGTCGCCCTACGTGGTGAACGCGAGCCTCGGCTACGCGCAGCCCGACGGCCGCTTCTCGGCCACGGTGCTGTACAACGTCTTCGGCAAGCGCATCACGCTCGCCGGCGTCGAGCCGCTTCCGGACACCTACGAGCGGCCGCGCAACGTCCTGGACTTCGCGCTCCAGGTGCCGGTGCTCGCGGACGTGACGGCGCGCGTGAACGGCTCCAACCTGCTCGACGCGCCGTATCGCGAGCAGATCGGCGGGGTCCATCGCCGCTCGTACCGCGCGGGACGCGTGTTCTCGCTCGGGCTGAGCTGGAGGCCGCAGGGGCGCGATCCGCGGCCCGTGACGCGGCCGTGACCGCACGGTCACCGTGACACGACAGGCCGGGCGCTTCGTTCTCGCGCTCGGCCTGCTGTGCGTTCTCCCGCCACTCCATTCCAGCCATCATGCGCATCACCGCCTTCGTGCGACTGGCGACGGCCGCCACGCTCCTGACGCTCTCGGCCACCGCGTGCAGCGACGAGGACGAGACCATCCCGGTCGAACCCGCGCCGACGCTCGTCGCGCCGACCGGCGTCACCACCACGACGACGAGCACCGCCGTCACCGTCAGCTGGCAGTCCGTGACCGGCGCCACCGGCTACGTCGTGCAGCGCGCCGCCGGCACCTCGGGCGGCACCTTCGTGCAGGTCGGCGACGTGGTGACGGGTACCACGCTCACCGACAACGCGGTCTCCGCCGCCACCGACTACCGCTACCGCGTGGGCGCGGTCCGCAGCGGCACGAGCGGCCCGTTCAGCGGCGAGGTCGTGGCCCGCACGACCGCGAGCCCCGTGCAGGGGCCGCGCGTCCGCCGCATCACGGGGAACATCACGGCGAGCCAGACCTGGTCCACCGACTCGACCTACGTGCTGTCGGGCTTCATCAAGGTGCAGAACGGCGCGACGCTCACCATCCAGCCGGGCGTGACGGTGGTCGGCGACACGACGGTGCCGGGGAGCTCGCTCTGGATCCTGCGCGGCGCGCGCATCAATGCGGTCGGCACGGCGGCGCAGCCGATCGTCTTCACCTCGCAGCGCGCGGCCGGCAGCCGGTCGCCGGGCGACTGGGGCGGCCTCGTGATCGTCGGCAACGGCATCATCAACCGCAGCGGCACGACGATCACCACCGAGGGCGGCACCGCGGGCGTGGCCGAGAACTACGCGGGCGGCACCGACAACAACGACAACAGCGGCACGCTGCGCTACGTGCGCATCGAGTTCGCCGGCTTCGACGTGTCCAACGGCGCCGGCCAGGAGCTCAACTCGCTGTCGATGTACGCCGTCGGCCGCGGGACAACGCTTGAGTACGTGCAGACCCTGTCGGGCCTCGACGACTCGTTCGAGTGGTGGGGCGGCGCGGTAGACGGCCGCTACCTCGTCTCGTACGAGTCGGGCGACGACCACTTCGACT
This sequence comes from Roseisolibacter agri, assembly GCF_030159095.1. Classification (NCBI taxonomy): domain Bacteria; kingdom Pseudomonadati; phylum Gemmatimonadota; class Gemmatimonadia; order Gemmatimonadales; family Gemmatimonadaceae; genus Roseisolibacter; species Roseisolibacter agri. Next base: position 377,922 of record NZ_BRXS01000007.1, on the reverse strand, counting down.
GGACCGAGGGCTACGTCGGCCGCAACCAGTTCATGATCGCGCTGCAGACGCAGCGCCTGGTGCCGCGCACGGGCGCGGGCGTGTTCTCGAGCGACCCGCGCGGCTTCGAGGGCGACGGCTGCGATCCGGGCACCTCGGGGTGCGTGGTCACGGCGACGGGGACGAGCACCCCGTACTCGATGCCCGTGTTCGCGAACTTCACGATGGTGGGCACCGGACCGCTCGGCGGCTTCCCGGCCGACGGCAACGGCGCCACGCTGCGCCGCGGCACCGGCGGCACCTTCCGCAACGGTCTGCTGGCGCGCTGGCGCGGCATCGGGCTGAACATCCGCGACGCCTGGACCGACTCGATGCGCGTGAAGGACAGCCTCTCGATCCGCGGGCTCGTGCTGGCCGAGAACGGCTTCAACTTCGACACGACGGGCGCGGGCAACAACGGCCTCGGCACGCCGGACAAGTTCGCGGGCAGCAACGTCCGCACGGCGACGGCCGCGGCCGCGCTGCTGACCAGCATCAACCCGACCTCGCTCGACTGGCGCCCGATCGCCGGCGCGGCGAACCCGCTGACGTCGGGCGCCGAGACGACGCCCGCGGCGCGCGTCGCAGGGTACTTCACGGCCGGCGGCGGCTGGGCCAACACGAGCTACATCGGCGCGGTGGAGCCGGGCGCGGCCAGCCCCTGGTACGCCGGCTGGACGCGCTACGCCATCAATTGAGCGGGATGTCCCGGACCTTCCGCTCGTGGCCGGTGCGCGCCGCGGTCCTCGTGACCGCGGCGTGCGCGCGCGGGGAGACGGCCGCGGTGGCCGACTCCCCCACCACCGTCGCCGCGGCGGTGATCGACAGCGTCGTCCCACGCGACGAGGAGCTGCGGCGCTTCCGGCAGGGCGTCGATTCGGTCGACGCGCTCGCCGGCGGCGCGCCGAGCGCCGACGCGCTCGTGCGGCGCTTCGCGACCGCGCTGGAGGCGCGCGACACGGCGACGCTCCACGCGCTCCGCATCGACCGCCGGGAGTTCGCTTGGGCGTACTACCCCGCCAGCAGGCTCGCGCGGCCGCCGTACGACCTGTCGCCGGCGCTGATGTGGTTCCAGCTGGAGGGCAACAGCGGGCGCGGGCTGTTCCACGCGCTCGAGGAGCGCGGCGGCCGCCCGCTCCGCTTGTTGTCGCACGCCTGCCCGCGGGTCGACGCTGAGGGCGCGAACCGCATCCACGCCGGCTGCACGATCCGCCGGCTGCAGGCGCCCGGCGACACCGTGCAGGAGCAGCTCTTCGGCGCGATCCTGGAGCGCGGCGGCTCCTTCAAGTTCGTGAGCTACTCCAACAGGCTCTGATGGCGGCCGTCGGGGACACGAGGACCTGAACGAGAGGTGGCGGGCGGCGTCTCCCGTTCGTCTATTCCGGCAGGCACGGCCGCCGGCCGCTCCGCTCCCCTCCCCGCCCGCCATGCGCACGCCCTCGCGGCTCCCCCTCCTCGCGCTCCCCCTCGTGCTGCTCGCCGCCTGCGGCGGCTCCGACTCCACGGGTCCCGACGGCGGCACCACCCCGCCGCCGACGACGCTCGGCGCGCCGACGTCCGTGCAGGGGACGGCCCTCTCGACGAGCGCGGTGCGGCTCACCTGGACCGCCGTCACGGGCGCCACCGCCTACGTCGTGCAGCGCACGCCGGCCGGCGGCAGCGCGACGCGCGCCGGCGTGGCGACGGCGGCGACCTTCGACGACAGCGGCCTGCTGCCGGCGACCAGCTACCAGTACCAGGTCGCCGCCGTGCGCGGTGCCGACACGAGCAGCTACAGCGCCGCCGTCACGGTCGCGACGCGCGCGCTCGGCGCCGTCGCGGCCGCGCTGCGCGGCGACATCACCGCGTCGCGCACGCTGAGCGCCGACACCACGTACGTCATCAGCGGCTTCGTGAAGGTGCGCGCGGGCGCGACGCTGACCATCCAGCCGGGCACGCGGCTCGTCGGCGACAGCACGGTCGCCGGGAGCCTGCTGATGATCGCGCGCGGCGCGCGCATCGACGCGCGCGGCACCGAGGCGCAGCCGATCGTCTTCACGTCGCAGCGCGCCGCCGGCAGCCGCGCGCCGGGCGACTGGGGCGGCCTCGTGATCGTCGGCAACGCGCCGTCCAGCCGCACGCCGGCGCTCGCGCGCACGGTCGGCACGGCCGCGCAGGCCGAGACGTACGGCGGCGGCACGAGCGCCGGCGACGACAGCGGCATCCTGCGCTACGTGCGCGTCGAGTTCGCGGGCGCCGAGGTGCCGACGGGGACCGACGGGACGCCGACGGCGGTGGGCGCGTTCTCCTTCTACGCCGTCGGCCGCGGCACCACGGTCGAGTACCTGCAGGCGCTGGAGAACCTGGGCAGCAGCTTCCAGTGGTTCGGCGGGACCGTGGACGCGCGCTACCTCGTCTCGTACGAGTCCGGCGACGACCACTTCTCGTGGAGCGAGGGCTACCAGGGGCGCAACCAGTTCGTGATCGGCTTCCAGAGCCACGAGCCCGCGCCGCGCGCGGGCCTCGTCTCGACGACGCCGCGCGGCTTCCAGGGCTACGGCTGCGACCCGAACGTCGAGGGGTGCGTCACGTCGACGCAGGCGCCGATCTCCGAGCCCGTGTTCGCGAACTTCACGCTCGTCGGCCCGGGCGCCGGCGGCTTCGCCGCCCTCCAGACGCGCGACCAGTCGCACGGGATCATGATCCGGCGCGGCTCGGGCGCGAGCCTGGTGAACGGCGTCGTGGCGCGCTGGCAGGCGCAGGGCCTCTCGGTGCGCGAGGCGGCCACGGACACGCTGCGGCAGCGCGACTCGCTGTACATCGGCGCGGTGCTGCTGACCGACAACCAGCTCGGCCCGTTCGACGCCGCGGGCGGCGCGGGCTTCGGCACCGCGACGAACTTCCCGGGCGCCGTCGCGGGCACGGGCACCGCGGCGACGCTCTTCACTGCGCTGCCGACCGGCGTCCCGACGGCGGCCGCCTTCGACTGGACGCCCGCCACGCCGCTCCGCACGGGCGGGCTCGCGGCGTTCCCCACGCGCGTCGCCGCACGCACGGGCGGCTTCTTCGGCGCACCGCTGGCGACGACGACGTATCTGGGCGCGGTCTCGCCGACCGGTCCGCGCTGGTGGCAGGGCTGGACGAGCTACGCCCGCAACTGACAGTGGCCGACGAGGTCCCACATGCGGCGCCGCGCGGCATGAAGCTCACCGCGCGGCTCCTGCTCGGCGCCGCGATGGTCGTCGCCGTGCTGCTGCTGGTCGTGCTCGCGGTGCTCGACTACCGGCTGCGCACCGAGGTGCAGAGCGGGCTGCGCGAGCAGCTCACGCGCGAGGCGCGGCTGGTGCGCGTGCAGTGGACGCCGGCCGTCGCGCCGGACGCCATGGCCGACGCGGCGGGTGAGGCGCTCGGCCACCGCGTGACGCTCATCGCCGCCGACGGGCGCGTGCTCGGCGACTCCGAGTTCGACGACGGCGCGCTGGCCGCGCTCGAGAACCACGCGACGCGTCCCGAGGTCGTGCAGGCGCTGCGCGAGGGCGTGGGCGTCGCGCGCCGCCCCAGCCGATCGGCCGGCGACGAGGAGCTCTACGTCGCCGTGCGCGCCCCCGGCGGGGTGGCGCGCGTGTCGGTCAGCACGCGCGCCGTGGACGCGATCTTCGCCCGCAGCCGCGGCGAGGTGTTCACGGCCGGCGCGATCGCGATGGTGGTCGCGCTCGGCCTCGCGGCGCTCTTCTCGCGCAACGTCTCGCGCCCGGTGGCCGAGCTGCGCGACGTCACGCGCGCGCTCGCCGCCGGCGATCTCTCGCGCCGCCCCGCGCTCTCCGCGCCGGGTGAGGTGGGCGACCTGGCCGACGCCGTGCGCGTGCTGGCCGAGCAGCTGGAGGCGCGCCTGGCGGCGCTGGGTACCGAGCAGGCGCTGATGGTCGCGCTCACCGAGGCGCTGACCGAGGGCGTCGTGGCGGTGGACGCGCGGCAGCGCGTGGTGCGCGTGAACGCGGTCGCGCAGCAGCTGCTGGAGCTGCGCGACCCGGTCCCCTTCTCCATCGACCGGCTCCCGCGTCTTCGCCCACTGCGGGCCGCGCTCGGCGAGGCGCTGGCGGGCGCCGCGACGCCCACCGAGGAGATCCGCGTCAACGGCCGCGTGCTCGCGCTCACCGCGCGGCCGCTGCCCGCCGGCGGCGCGGTGCTCGCGCTGCTGGACCTGACGCCGCTGCGACGGCTGGAGAACGTGCGCCGCGACTTCGTCGCCAACGTCTCGCACGAGCTGAAGACGCCGCTCACCGTCGTCGCCGGCTTCGCCGAGACGCTGGTCGAGGACGAGCAGCTGACGCTGGAGCAGCGGCAGCAGTTCGCGCAGACCGTGCTGGCGAACGCGTCGCGCATGCAGCGCATCGTCGACGACCTGCTCGACCTCTCGCGCATCGAGAGCGGACGCTGGCGCCCGGCGCCGGAGGAGGTCGACGTCGAGGAGGCGAGCGCGGAGGCGACGGCCGCGGTGCAGAGCGTGGCCGCGAAGAAGGGGGTCGCGCTCGAGATCGCGCCCGCGCCCGACGCGACGGTCCTGCACGCGGACCCGACGGCCGTGCGGCAGGTCGTCAGCAACCTCGTCGAGAACGCGGTCCGCCACACGGCCGCCGGCGGGCGCGTCGCGGTCACGACCCGGCGCAGCGACGAGGGGATCTGGCTCTCGGTGCGCGACACCGGCATCGGCATCGCGCCGGAGCACCTGCCCCGCGTGTTCGAGCGCTTCTACCGCGTGGACCCCGGCCGCTCGCGCGAGGCCGGCGGCACGGGTCTCGGCCTTGCGATCGTGCGACACCTGGTCGAGGCGCACGGCGGCCGCATCCACGCCGAGAGCGAGGTCGGGCACGGGACGACGATCGAGGCGCTCTTTCCCGAGGTGGCCGAGGGCTGAGGCAGCGGCGATGACGCCGATGTCACGTGCTCGGTGGCCGTTTCGTTACAGAGCGCCGGTCGATCCGTGACACGGTAGCGACAGGCTTCGCGGCGAATGTAACGGCGGCCGCCGGACGGTGGCGCCGACGTCCCCGAGTCCCGTCCTCGTGTCGAACGCTCGCCCGCTTCCGGTGCCGCGCGGCCTCGCCGCCGCCGTGGTCGCCGTCTTCCTGCTCTGCCTCGCCCCGGCGCGGCTGTCGGCGCAGACCGACGCGCCGCGCGACTCGCAGCCCGCGAAGCGCGACACCGCGCGCACGCCCGCGCCGCGCAGCCGCGCGTGGTACGAGCGGCTGTCGCTGCGCGGCTACACGCAGGTGCGCTACAACCGCCTGCTCGAGACCAATCCCGACCTGACGTGCGCCCAGTGCGACCGGTCGATCGGGCGCAACAACGGCTTCTTCATCCGTCGCTCGCGCATCGTGCTCAGCGGCGAGGTGCACCCGCGCGTCTCGGTCTACATCCAGCCCGACCTCGCCTCCGAGGCGAACGGCCAGCTTCACTACGCGCAGATCCGCGACGCGTACTTCGACCTCTTCCTGGACAGCGCGAAGACGCTCCGCCTGCGCGTCGGGCAGAGCAAGATCCCGTTCGGCTTCCAGAACCTGCAGTCGAGCTCCAACCGCCTGCCGCTCGACCGCGACGACGGCCTCAATAGCGGGCTGCCGAACGAGCGCGACCTGGGCGTGATGGGCTACTGGTCGCCGCCGACGGCACGTCATCGCTTCAAGGTCCTCACCGACAGCGGCTACAAGGGCTCGGGCGACTACGGCGTCGTCGGCCTCGGCATCTTCAACGGCCAGACCGCCAACCGCGCCGAGCAGAACGACGGCCAGCACGCGGTGCTGCGCGTGAGCTATCCGTTCCAGCTGCCCGGCGGCCAGTTCGTCGAGGCGGGCGTGCAGGGCTACAGCGGCCGCTTCGTGATCCCCAGCTCGCAGCGCACCGCGGGTCTGAACGCTCCGCGCGAGTTCGACGACCGGCGCGTCGCCGCGTCGCTCATCGTCTATCCGCAGCCGATCGGCTTCCAGGCGGAGTGGAACGTGGGGCGCGGGCCGAGCTTCTCGCGCGAGGGGACGCCGACCATCCGCGAGGAGCACCTGTCCGGCGGCTACGCGATGGTGATGATGCGCACCAAGCCGGGCAGCCACGTGCTGACCCCGTTCGCGCGCGGCCAGTACTACGACGGCGGCAAGAAGCTCGACACCGACGCGCGGCACCACCGCGTGCGCGAGCTCGAGGTCGGCGCCGAGTGGCTCCCCTTCTCCGCGTTCGAGCTGACGGCGAGCTACGTCGCGTCGGACCGGCGCACGAGCGACTTCGCCGCGCCGGACGCTCGCGAGCAGGGGCGCTTCCTCCGCCTCCAGGCGCAGTTCAACTACTGACGGCCGACGGCGTGGCGCCGCCCAGCGGTGGCGCCCGCCGTGACCCAGCCGTGACAGGACGCTCGCCGAATCGGGACGCGGCCGTGGCAGCGTTCCCACGCGGGCAGCGCAGCATGAGCGCGCCCGACACCCACCACCGATCCAGGAGCGACGCGTGAAGCGTCTCATGATCCTCGCCGCCGCCGCGCTCGTCGCCGCGTGCGGCTCGTCCGACAAGCAGGGCGACACGAAGGGCGCGGCGCCCGCGAGCAGCGGCTCCGTCGACCTCACGGGCGCCGGCGCGACCTTCCCGTATCCGCTCTACTCGAAGTGGTTCTCCGAGTACGCGACGGCGAAGAACGTCCGCATCAACTACCAGTCGATCGGCTCGGGCGGCGGCATCCGCCAGCTCTCCGAGCAGACGGTCGATTTCGGCGCCTCCGACGCGCCGATGTCGGACGAGGAGATGTCGAAGGCGAAGGGCGGCAAGGTGCTGCACATCCCGACCGTGCTCGGCGCCGTCGTGGTGACGTACAACGTCCCCGAGCTGCAGCAGCCGCTGAAGCTCACGGGCGAGGTGCTCGGCGACATCTTCCTCGGCACGATCACCAAGTGGAACGCGCCGCAGATCGCGGCCCTCAACCCGGGCGTCGCGCTGCCCGCGCGCGACATCCTCGTGGTGCGCCGCTCGGACGGCAGCGGCACGTCGTACATCTTCACCGACTACCTGTCGGCCGTCAGCGCGCCGTGGAAGGCGGGCCCCGGCAAGGGGAAGGAAGTGCGCTGGCCCGTGGGCCTCGGCGGCAAGGGGAACGAGGGCGTCGCCGGCCAGGTGAAGTCGACGCCGGGCACCATCGGCTACGTGGAGCTGGCGTACGCGACGCAGAACCGCCTCCCGGTCGCGGCCATCCGCAACGCCGCCGGCACCTTCGTCACGCCGTCCATCGCCAGCGTGACCGCGGCCGCCGCCGGCGTTGCCGAGCAGCTGCCCGCGGAGTCCGATTACCGCGTGTCGATCGTCAACGCGCCGGGCGCGGAGGCCTATCCGATCTCGTCGTTCACCTGGCTGCTCGTCTACGAGACGCAGCGCGACGCCGTTAAGGGCCGCAAGCTCGTGGACTTCCTCGGCTGGGCGCTGAAGGACGGCGCGCGGTTCGCCGCGCCGCTGGACTACGCCCCGCTGCCGCCGGCGCTCGTGACGCGCCTGGAGCAGCGCCTCGCGACCATCAAGCTGGACGCGCAGCCGTGAGCGACGCCGTCGCCCGCTCGGCGCTGGCCGGGGGGCTCGACCCCTCGGCCCGGGCGCGCGCCACGCCGCCCGCAGCGGCGAGCGTGCGCATCGAGGGCTCGGCGGCCGGCGACCGGATCTACCGCGGTGTCACCACTGCCCTGGCGCTGTGCGTGCCGCTGCTGCTGCTCGCCATCGCGATCGCGCTCGGCGTCGCCGCGTGGCCGGCGCTGCGCACCGCGGGCCTCTCCTTCCTGACGTCGAGCGAGTGGGACGCGACGCGCGGCACGTTCGGCGCCGCGCCGGCGCTCTACGGCACGCTCGTGTCGTCGGCGCTGGCCATCGCGCTCGCGACGCCGCTGGCGCTCGGGTCGGCGATCTTCCTCTCCGAGTTCGCGCCGCGCTGGCTGCGGACGCCGGCCGCGTTCCTGATCGACCTGCTGGCCGCCGTGCCCAGCGTCGTGTACGGGCTGTGGGCGGTGTTCGTGCTGCTCCCGCTACTGCGCGAGCACGTGATGCCGTTCCTCCAGAACACGCTGCATCTCGGGAGCACGCCGCTGTTCTCCGGCCCCGCGTACGGGCCGAGCATGCTGGCGGCGGGGCTGATCCTGGCAGTGATGGTGCTGCCGTACGTCGCCGCGGTCGCGCGCGAGGTGCTGCTGGCCGTGCCGCGCTCCCAGCGCGAGGCGGCGCTGGCGCTCGGCGCGACGCGGTGGGAGATGATCCGCGACGCGGTGCTGCCGTACGCCCGCTCGGGCATCATCGGTGGTGTCGTGCTCGGCCTCGGGCGCGCGCTCGGCGAGACGATGGCCGTGACGATGGTCATCGGCAACCGGCACGAGATCTCGTCGTCGCTCTTCTCGCCCGGCTACACGATGGCGTCGCTGGTCGCCAACGAGTTCAGCGAGGCTACGGGCGACCTGCACCTCTCGTCGCTGATGGCCGTGGGCGCGGTGCTGTTCGCCGTCACGCTGGTGGTGAACGCGATCGCCCGCTACCTGGTGTGGCGCGTGTCGCGCCGGGGGCGCGCGTGAGCGCCGCGATGTCGCCCGCCCGCCCGACGGTGCGCCGCCCGCGCTCGCTGCGCGGCCGTCGCGCGCGCAGCCGCGTGATGGTGGTGCTCACCTACCTGGCCGCGCTGCTGGCCGTGCTGCCGCTGGTGCTGATCCTGGGCTACCTGCTGAAGCAGGGCGCGGCCGCGCTGTCGCCCGACTTCTTCACGCAGCTGCCCAAGCCGCCGGGTGAGGCGGGCGGCGGGATGGCGAACGCGATCGTCGGCACGCTGGTCGTGGTCGGCATCGCGGCCGCGATCGGCCTGCCGATCGGCATCGGCGCCGGGATGTACCTGGCCGAGCGGCGCGACGAGCCGCTGGCGACGGCGGTGCGCTTCCTGTCGGACGTGCTGAACGGGCTCCCGTCGATCGTCGTCGGCATCTTCGCGTGGGAGTTCCTCGTGCGACCGGCCGGGCACTTCTCCGCGCTCGCGGGCGGCGCCGCGTTGGCCGCGATCATGATCCCGATCGTCACCCGCACCACCGAGGAGATGCTGCGCCTCGTGCCCAACTCGCTGCGCGAGGCCGCGCTGGCGCTGGGCTACCCGCAGTGGCGCACCTCGCTGGTCGTCGTGCTGCGCACCGCGCTGCCGGGCATCGTCACCGGCGCGCTCGTGGCCGTGGCGCGCGTCGCCGGCGAGACGGCCCCCCTCCTCTTCACCGCGTTCGGCAACCAGTTCTGGTCGGTCGAGCTGGGCCAGCCGATCGCCGCGCTGCCGCTGCAGGTCTTCACCTATGCCATCAGCCCCTACGACGAGTGGCACGCGCACGCCTGGGCAGGCGCCCTCGTCCTCATCGGGATCGTCCTGGTCATCTCGGTGGCGGCCCGCGTCGCCACGCGCTCGCGCTTCGGCACCGCCGGCGAGTGAGCCCGTGAGGCACCTCCCCACTGCCGCGCTGCTGCCCGCGCCGGCCGACGAGGACGCGCCGGCGCGACTGGCCACCGCCGACCTGCGCGCGGGCTTCGGCAAGGCGCGCGTGCTGCACGGCGTCTCGCTGGGCTTCCTCGACCGGCAGGTGACGGCGATCATCGGGCCGTCGGGCTGCGGCAAGTCGACGCTGCTGCGCTGCCTGAACCGGATGCACGACACCGTGCCCGGCTCGTTCGTGCAGGGGAGCGTCACGCTCGACGGGCAGGACATCTATCGCGGCGGCATCGACGCGAACGCCGTGCGCCGGCACATGGGCATGGTGCTGCAGCGCCCGACGCCCTTCCCGACGATGTCGATCCGCGACAACGTGCTGGCCGGCCTGCGCGGGCACGGGCAGTCGAAGCCGTCGCGCGGCGAGGCGGACACGATCGTCGAGGCGGCGCTGCGCCGCGCGGCGCTGTGGGACGAGGTGAAGGACCGCCTGCGCACGAGCGCCCTCGGGCTGTCGGGCGGGCAGCAGCAGCGCCTGTGCATCGCGCGCGCGCTGGCCAACGGCCCGCAGGTGCTGCTGCTCGACGAGCCGACCGCGTCGCTCGACCCGATCTCGACGCAGCGCATCGAGGAGCTGGTGTACGAGCTGCGCCACGAGCTGACCGTGGTGATCGTGACGCACAACATGCAGCAGGCCGCGCGCGTCTCGGACCGCACCGCGTTCATGCTGGCGGGCGAGCTGGTGGAGGTGGCACCGACGCGCACGCTCTTCACCACGCCCGCCGACGCGCGCACCGAGGCGTACATCACCGGGAGGTTCGGATGACGGCCGCCCCCGCCGCCGTCGCCACGGGCGTGACCACGGGTGGCATCGAGGCGCAGGGCTTCTCGTTCTGGTACGGCGAGAAGCAGGCGTTGCACGAGGTCACCGTCGCCGTGCCGCCGCAGCAGATCACGGCGTTCATCGGACCCTCTGGATGCGGGAAGTCCACCTTCCTGCGCGCCATCAACCGCATGCACGACCTGGTGCCCGGCACGCGGCACGCCGGCAGCATCCTGCTCGACGGCGAGGACGTGCATGCGCCGGGCGTCGACGTGGTCACGCTGCGGCAGCGCGTCGGGATGGTGTTCCAGCGCTGGAACTGCTTCCCGAAGTCGATCTACGACAACGTCGCCTACGGCCCGCGGCTGAACGGATCGCCCACGCGGGCGGAGCTCGACGCCGTGGTGGAGCACGCGCTACGGCGCGCCGCGCTCTGGGACGAGGTGAAGGACCGGCTGCGTGCCAACGCGCTCGGCCTGTCCGGCGGCCAGCAGCAGCGGCTGTGCATCGCCCGCGCGCTCGCGAACGAGCCCGAGGTCCTGCTGCTCGACGAGCCCACGGCGTCGCTCGACCCGATCGCGACGCAGCACATCGAGGAGCTCCTGTACGATCTCCGGCGGGAGCTGACCATCGCCATCGTGACCCACAACATGCAGCAGGCGGCGCGGATCTCCGACCGGACCGCGTTCTTCTTCCTCGGGCGCCTCGTCGAGGCGGGCCCCACGCAGGAGCTCTTCACGAGCCCGCGCGAGGAGCGCACCGAGGCGTACATCACGGGGAGGTTCGGATGACCGGCGCGCCCGCGGAGGCCACCCGCTTCCGCCACTTCCACGACCAGCTCGGCGCGCTCAAGGCGCGGCTGCTCGACATGTCGGAGCGCGCCGAGGCGCTCGTCGAGACCGCCGTCGAGGCGCTGCTCGCGCACGACATGGCGAAGGCGGAGCGCGTGCTCGCCGGCGACCGCGACGTCGACGCGCTCGAGATCCAGGTCGAGGCGCTGGCCGTCGAGCTCCTGGCGCTGCAGCAGCCGATGGCGCGCGACCTGCGCTTCATCATCAGCGCGATCAAGGTGTCGAGCGACCTCGAACGCGTGGGGGACCACGCGGTGAACATCGCGCAGTCGGCGATCCGGCTGTCGAAGCTCGCCGCCCCACCCGGCCCCGCGCCGGCGCTGGAGGACATGGCGCGGCGGGCGCGCAAGATGCTCAGCGACGCGCTCGACGCGTTCGTCCGGGCCGACGGCGTGCTGGGCCGCGAGGTGTGCCGCGCCGACGACCAGGTGGACGCGCTGCACGACTCGGTGTTCCGCATCCTGCTCACGCACATGATGGCCGACCCGCGCACCATCAACGCGTCGCTCGAGTACCTGCTGGTGAGCCGCAACCTGGAGCGCGTGGCCGACCTCGCGACCAACATCGGCGAGGACGCGGTCTATCTGGCGGAGGGGAAGACGATCAAGCACAATCTGGAGCATGCCGGCGACCCCCGTCCTCCCCGAGAGCCCCGCTGACCGTCTCGCGTACCGCTTCCCGGGCGGCGGGCGATGAACGACCGCCTGCCGCCCGACCTGGAGGGTGACGGCGCCGGCGCCAGCGACGCCACGGCCACCTACCAGCCGCGTCTCGCGCGCCCACGGCGCGGACCCGCGGGCCGGCCCGTCGCGGACGACGCGCTGCGCATCGCCGCGATCGACATCGGCTCCAACTCGATCCGGCAGATCGTCGCCGACGTCTCGCCCGACGGCGCGATCCAGGTCGTCGACGAGATGAAGGCGATGCCGCGACTCGGCAAGGGCGTCGACGCCACCGGGACGCTGGCGGACGACTCGATGGAGCTCGCGCTCTCCGCCCTGTCGCGCATGGCCATGCTCGCGCGGCAGATGGGCGCGGACCGCATCGAGGCCGTGGCGACGAGCGCCGTGCGCGACGCCGACAACGGTGGCGCCTTCCTGGAGCGGGTGCGCGAGGAGACGGGGCTGCGCGTGCGGCTGCTCACCGGCGAGGAGGAGGCGCGACTCTCCTTCCGCAGCGCGCTCGCGCACTTCGAGCTCGGCGTCGGCCGCACGGTGGTGATGGACATCGGCGGCGGCTCCCTGGAGCTGGTGCTCGCGGCCGACGGCCTGCTCGACCGCCTGGAGTCGTTCCCGTTCGGCGCGGTGCGCACGACCGAGCAGTTCCTCGCCGACCTGCCGCGCGGCGGCGCGCGCGCCGAGGAGGCGCTGCGCCAGCTGCGCCGCGCGGTGCGCTGGGCGGTGCGCGACCGCCTGCCCGTGAAGGAGTGGCGCGGCGCGCGCGTGATCGGCTCCGGCGGCACCTTCACCAACCTCGCGGGGCTGCTGCACGCGCGGGGGGGCCTCTCCGGCGCACGCACGCGCCACGGCACCGTCGCGTCGCGCGCGGAGCTCACGCGCACGCTCGACGCGCTGGCGACGCTCACGCTCGAGGAGCGCGCGGCGGTGCCCGGCCTCAACCCGGCGCGCGCGGACATCATCGTCGCCGGCCTCGCCGTGGCGGCCGAGGTGATGTCGGTGTTCGAGGCGCGCGAGCTGCACGTGTCGGGCTACGGCATCCGCGAGGGGCTGCTGCTGGAGGCGGCCGCCGTCGCGCCCACCATCGCCGATCCGGGCGAGGCGCGCGAGCGCTCGGTGCGCGCGTTCGCGGAGCGCTGCCACTACGAGCAGCCGCACGCCGACCAGGTGCGCCGCCTCGCGCTGCAGCTGTTCGACCAGCTGGGATCGCGCATCGGCGCGCAGCCGGGCGACCGCGAGGTGCTCGCCGACGCGGCGCTGCTGCACGACGTGGGCTACCACATCAGCCACGAGAAGCACCACAAGCACTCGTACCACCTGATCCTGCACGCGGACCTGCTGGGCATGACGCCGCTGGAGCAGGTGGCGGTGGCGAACGTCGCGCGCTACCACCGGGGGCCCGAGCCGAAGAAGAAGCACGAGAACTTCGGCAAGCTCGATCGCGCGCTGCGCGAGCGCATCGTGCGCCTGTCGGCCGTGCTGCGCGTCGCCGATGGCCTCGATCGCGGGCACGCGAGCGCCGTGCACCACGTGGACGCGCGCTGGGCGCAGGGCACGCTGCGGCTGTCGCCGGTCCCGGTGGCCGGCGCCGGCGCGCTGCGGCTGGAGCTGTGGGGCGCCAGCCGCAAGGCGGAGCTGCTCGCCGAAGTCCTCGGCGCGCCGGTCGAGCTGGTCGCGCCCGACGGCGCGACCGTGCTGCCGGGCGGCGACGGCGAGGGCGAGTAGCGGCGCGCCCCCGGTCGCCCTCAGTCGCCCGTCGTGACGCCCTCCGGTCGGACGCGCGCGCCGTCACGGCGCTCCGGTGGCGGCGCGTCGGGCATCGCGTCGGCCACCTGCCCCCACGGATCGCGCTGCAGGATGCGGTGCGTCGACCACTCCGGCCCGTCCGGCTCCGGACGCCGCTGCCGGTACGTCCCGTCCGCGTGCAGCTCCCACGCCTGCCGGTTGTCGCGCAGGCAGGTGTCGAGCAGCGAGCCGAGCGCGGAGTGGAGCGACGGGTCCTCGACGGGCGCGATGGACTCCACGCGCCGGTCGAAGTTGCGCGGCATCCAGTCCGCGGAGCCGATGTAGTACTCGGCCTGCCCGTCGTTGCGGAAGTAGAAGATGCGCGAGTGCTCCAGGAAGCGCCCCACGATCGAGAGCACGCGGATGCGGTCGCTCACGCCCTCGACGCCGGGGCGCAGGCAGCAGATGCCGCGCACGATCAGGTCGATGTCCACGCCCGCCTGCGACGCCTCGTAGAGCGCGGCGATCGTCTCGGGATCCACGAGCGCATTCATCTTGGCGATCATGCGCGCCGGCCGGCCCGCGCGCGCGTGCGCCGTCTCGCGCGCGATGAGCCCCAGCAGCCGCTCGCGCATGTTCGCGGGCGCGACCAGCAGCTTGCGGTACAGCCGCTGCCGCGAGAAGCCCGTGAGCGTGTTGAACAGGTCCGAGAGGTCGGCGCCGATGGACGGGCTGGCGGAGAACAGCCCGACGTCCGTGTAGAGCCGCGCCGTCTTCGAGTTGTAGTTGCCGGTGCCCAGGTGGCAGTAGCGGCGGATCACGCCGTCCGGGTCGCGGCGCACCACCAGCACCGTCTTGCAGTGCGTCTTGAGGCCGGGCAGCCCGTAGGCCACGTGCACGCCGTAGCGCTCCAGCGTGCGCGCCCAGTTGATGTTGTTCACCTCGTCGAAGCGCGCCTGCAGCTCCACCAGCACGGCGACCTGCTTCCCCGCCTGCGCGGCGTCGGCCAGCGCGCTCACGATGTCCGTGTCGCCAGACGTGCGGTAGAGCGTGAGCTTGATCGCGAGGACGTGCTCGTCCTCCGCCGCCTCCTTCAGGAACCGCTCGACGGTCGCGTCGAACGAGTGGAAGGGGTGGTGCACCAGCAGGTCGCGCTCGCGGATCACGTCGAAGATCGAGCGCGCCGCGCCGCCAGGCCCCGTCTCGCGGAGCACGCCCGGCACCACCGGCGTGTGCGGCGGGTCCTTGAGCTGCGGGAAGTCGAGCTGCGTCAGCGCCATCAGGTCGCCCAGCTCCAGCAGGCGGCCGCTCTCGTGCACCTCGTCCTCGGTCAGCGCGCTGACGCTCTGCGTCTCCGCGTCGTTCAGCTCCTCCAGCAGCAGCTGGCGCAGCGCGACCGGCATCCCCTCCTGCACCTCGAGGCGCACCACCTCGCCGAAGCGGCGGCGGAAGACCTGCTGCTCCACCGTGTCGAGCAGGTCCTCCACCTGGTCGATCTGCCCGAGATCGAGGTCGCTGTAGCGCGTGATGCGGAACGCGAACCAGCGCAGCACCTCCATCCCCGGGAAGAGCGCGGCGAGGTTCGCGCCGATGACCTCCTCCAGCGGGACGAAGTGGTTGGGCGTGCCCGTGGGCACCCAGCGCGAGAGCAGGCGCGGCACCTTCACGCGCGCGAAGTGCTCCTCGCCGCGCTCGGGGTCGCGCAGCTCGACCGCCAGCGACAGCGACAGGTTCGAGATGTACGGGAACGGGTGGCCCGGATCGACCGCCAGCGGCGTGAGGATCGGGAACACCTGCGACTCGAAGAACTCGTCCACCCGCATCCACTCGGCCGGCGTCAGCTCCGACATGCGCACCAGGCGGATGTCGTGCGCCGCCAGCAGCGGCAGCAGCTCCTCGTGCAGGCAGCGGTCGCGCAGCCCCAGCAGCTCGCGCACGCGCATCTGGATCGCGCTCAGCTGGTCCGTCGGCGTCAGGCCGTCGGGCGGGTACTGCACCGCCCCCAGCGCCGCCTTGCGGCGCAGCCCCGCCACCCGGACCATGTAGAACTCGTCCAGGTTCGTGCTGAAGATCGACAGGAACTTCAGCCGCTCCAGCAGCGGCACGCGCGCGTCCAGCGCCTCGTGCAGCACGCGCGCGTTGAACTCGAGCCAGGACAGCTCGCGGTTGATGAACAGGGCGGACGGCGGCAGGCGGATCGGCACGGGAGCTCGGCGGGCCTGGAAGCGACGACGTCCGCGCCATGGCAGCCCATGGGCGCGGACGTCAGGGCGTCTCGAGACGGTACGACGCGGGCGGCGGGTCGTCCAGAGCACGATCGGCGCCGCGCCGCCGTCACCTCGCGATCACATCGGGATGAGCGTGTTCAGCAGCCAGAACGAGAGCGCCGCCATGATCGCCGCCGCCGGAATCGTGAGGATCCATGCCCAGACGATGCGGCCGGCGAGCCCCCACCGCACCGCCGAGAGGCGGTTGGTGGCGCCGACGCCGACGATCGAGCCGGTGATCGTGTGCGTCGTGCTGACCGGGATGCCGAACTTCGACGCGATCAGGATAATGAGCGCCCCGCCCGTCTCCGCCGCGAAGCCGCCGACCGGCCGCAGGCGCGTGATGCGCGAGCCCATCGTGTGCACGATGCGCCAGCCACCGAAGAGCGTGCCGAGGGAGATCGCGAGGTAGGCCATGACCTCGACCCAGAGCGGCGGGACGACGCCCGCGTTCGGGACGTAGAAGAACGCCTTCCAGCCGGACTGGCCCTGGAAGACCGCCTGCGCCTGCGTCGAGGCGAGCAGGCCGACGATGATGCCCATCGTCTTCTGCGCGTCGTTGCCGCCGTGCGCCAGCGAGAGCAGCGCGGAGCTGAGCAGCTGGCCGGGGCGGAACACCTTGTCCACGCGGTGCGGCGTGGCGCGGCGGAAGAGGTTGAAGACGGCCACCATGATGAGGAAGCCCATCAGGGCGCCGAGCATCGGCGAGAGCGCGATGGCGGAGAGCGTCTCGATCCACTTGCGACCGAACGTGATCCCCGCGAGCCCTGCCTTCGCCAGCCCGGCGCCCGCCAGCCCGCCGATGAGGGCGTGCGAGGAGCTGGACGGGATGCCGAAGTACCAGGTGAGCAGGTTCCAGATGATCGCGCCCAGCAGCGCCGCGAACATCAGGTTCGGGTTGACGATCGCGGGATCGACGAAGCCCGTGGCGACGGCCTTGGCGACGGCCGTCTTGACCACGAAGAGGGCGGCGAAGTTGAACACCGCCGCCCAGACCACCGCCGCGAACGGGCTGAGGACGCGGGTGCCCACGATGGTGGCGATGGAGTTCGCCGAGTCGTGGAACCCGTTGATGAAGTCGAACAGGAAGGCGACCGCGACGATCGCCAGGATGTAGGTGAGCACGGAGGAGAGGGCGCGGGCGCCTGGCGACTCAGGAGTTCTTGAGCGCGATGCTCTCGAGGACGTTGGAGACGTCCTCGCACTCGTCCAGCGCTTCCTCGAGCTTGTCGAAGAGCTCCTTCCACTTGATGACGTCCAGCGCGTCGGGCGTGCCGTCGAACAGCTCGCCGACGGCGGCGTGGTACAGCGCGTCGCCCTCCTCCTCGAGCTGCTTGATTCGGCGCCCGCACTCGACGACCGCCTTGGGCTTCTTGATGTCGCGGACCTGCTCCTCGATCGTCTTGCCGGCGCGCACGAGGACCTCGGTCAGCTTGAGGGCCGCCGGGCGCGTCTCGGTGATGCGGAACATGCGCGCGCGGCGCGCGGTCCCGTCGATCAGGTCGACGACGTTGTCGAGGCGCGTGGCGAGGCGGTGGATGTCCTCGCGGTCGAGCGGCGTGACGAAGCTCGTGTCGATGCGCGTGTTGACCTGCTGCACGAGCACGTCGGCCTCGTGCTCCACGTCCTTGATCGCCGCCTCGTAGTGCTGCAGGCGCGCGGGATTGCTGAACAGCTCGTGCAGGAGCGTCACGCTGGACGTGATGCGCTGCGCGATCTGCGCGAACATGTCGAAGAACTGCTCGTCGCGGGGGATGAGTCGCACGAGGGGAGGTGCTCGGGGTAGGAGGCCGGCGCGGGCCGGCCGAGGGCGGCTGTAAGCAGTCGGCGCGGCCCATCGGCGGCCACGGCCGGCGGCGTAACGGTTCTGTCACGGCAGGCTGGGCCGCGCGAGACTCCGCGCGGCGCCGCGCGGAAAGCTAATGCCCCCTGGCCGCGCGGCACCCTCCGGGGCCGCCCCGCGGTCAGGCGTTCGGGTCGAACACCACGCGCGCGTCGCCCGCGGTCACGCGCCGCCGCACCAGCGACGGGTCCTCGAACAGCCGCACCAGCAGCACCCCGGCCACGAAGCCGCCGACGTGCGCCCACACCGCCACCCCGCCCGACGCGTCGGGGCGCATCTGCATCAGCTGGGGCAGCCCCGCCAGCACCTGCTGCCCGAACCAGAGGATCAGCATCAGCCACGCGGGCACGTGGAAGAGGAAGATCGGCGGGAAGTAGGTGCGGACGCGCAC
Organism: Roseisolibacter agri; assembly: GCF_030159095.1. Classification (NCBI taxonomy): domain Bacteria; kingdom Pseudomonadati; phylum Gemmatimonadota; class Gemmatimonadia; order Gemmatimonadales; family Gemmatimonadaceae; genus Roseisolibacter; species Roseisolibacter agri. The sequence goes on along the minus strand of NZ_BRXS01000007.1, from coordinate 359,888 downwards.
GCGCGGATAGAGCAGCAGGTAGCCGCCCAGCACCCCCGAGATGGCGCCCGAGGCGCCCACGGTCGGCACGGGCGACGTCGGCTCCAGCAGGACGTGCGTCGCCGCGGCGGCCAGCCCGCACAGCAGGTAGAAGGCGAGGAAGCGCCCCCGCCCCATCGAGTCCTCGACGTTGTTGCCGAACACCCAGAGGTAGACCGCGTTGCCCAGCAGGTGCGCCCACCCGCCGTGGAGGAACATCGACGTCAGCGGGGTGAGGACGTTCCGGCGCTCCTCGTCGATGACGCAGGCGACGTCGGGGGCCATCGGGACGCCCAGGCCGACCGGGACGCGGTGCGTCAGCTCGCCCGGCACCATCCCCCAGTTGCAGACCGACGCGATGAGCTGGTAGCCCTCCATTCCCGCGCCCTGCACCCACACCCACGTGACGAGGAGGGCGGCCAGCAGCAGGTAGGTGACGACCGGGGTGCGCAGCGTCGGGTTGTCGTCGCTGATCGGGATCATGAGATGGTCATGCGGGGCCGGTGGACGGCGGCGTGACAAGAGTGCGCGGCCGGTGCCGATCTGTCACGGGCCGCGGTGCGACGCGCCCGTCGATTCTGCCAGGGTGACAGGGATACCGGGCCCCGGGCTTGCCCTGCCACCTCCCTGTCGCACGTGGCCCGCGCCGACCCGGCAGCGGGCCGCGCCGCTCACCCTCTGAGGATCTCATGGCAGATAAAGTCATCGGCATCGACCTCGGCACGACCAATTCCGTCGTCGCCGTGCTCGAAGGGGGCGACCCGGTCGTCATCCCCAACGCCGAGGGGGGGCGGACGACCCCCTCGGTCGTCGCCTTCACGAAGGACGGCGAGCGCCTGGTCGGTCAGATCGCCAAGCGCCAGGCCGTCACCAACCCGCAGAACACCGTCTTCTCCATCAAGCGCTTCATGGGGCGCAAGATGAGCGAGGTCGCGGACGAGCAGCGCAAGGTGCCCTACAAGGTCCAGGCGGGCGCCAACGACGTCGCGTCCGTCGAGGTCCAGGGCAAGCGCTATACCCCGCCCGAGATCTCCGCGATGATCCTGCAGAAGATGAAGCAGACCGCGGAGGACTACCTCGGCCACTCGGTCAGCAAGGCCGTGGTCACGGTGCCCGCGTACTTCAACGACTCGCAGCGCCAGGCCACCAAGGACGCCGGCAAGATCGCGGGCCTCGACGTGCTGCGCATCGTCAACGAGCCGACGGCCGCCGCGCTCGCGTATGGCCTCGACAAGAAGAAGGACGAGACGATCGCCGTCTTCGACCTCGGCGGCGGCACGTACGACATCTCCGTGCTCGAGCTCTCCGAGGGCGTCTTCGAGGTCAAGTCGACCAACGGCGACACGCACCTCGGCGGCGACGACTTCGACCAGCGCGTCATCGACTGGCTGGTGGCGGAGTTCAAGCGCGACCAGGGCATCGACCTGTCGAAGGACCCGATGGCGCTGCAGCGCCTGAAGGAGGCCGGCGAGAAGGCGAAGATGGAGCTGTCGTCGACGCAGTCGACCGACATCAACCTCCCCTTCATCACCGCCGACCAGACGGGCCCGAAGCACCTCAACTACCAGCTCTCCCGCTCCAAGTTCGAGCAGCTGGTGGACGACCTGATCGGCCGCGTCCTGCCGCCGATGGAGATGGCGCTCAAGGACGCGGGGCTGACGCCCGACAAGATCGACGAGGTGATCCTCGTCGGCGGCTCGACGCGCATCCCGAAGATCCAGGAGACGGTCAAGAAGTTCTTCGGCAAGGAGCCGAACAAGGGCGTCAACCCGGACGAGGTGGTCGCCATCGGCGCCGCCATCCAGGGCGGCGTGCTGACGGGCGAGCAGAAGGACATCCTCCTCCTCGACGTCACCCCGCTCTCGCTCGGCATCGAGACGCTGGGCGGCGTGATGACGGTGCTCATCCCGCGCAACACGACGATCCCGACCAAGAAGGCGGAGACGTTCAGCACCGCCGACGACAACCAGACGACGGTCGAGATCCACGTGCTGCAGGGCGAGCGCGAGCTGGCGACCTACAACAAGACGATCGGCAAGTTCCAGCTCACCGGGATCCCGCCCGCTCCGCGCGGCATGCCGCAGGTCGAGGTCACCTTCGACATCGACGCCAACGGCATCCTGCACGTGACCGCGAAGGACAAGCAGACGGGCAAGGAGCAGAAGATCCGCATCGAGGCCTCGAGCGGGCTGTCGGACGCCGAAATCTCGCGGATGGTGAAGGACGCCGAGTCGAACGCGCAGGCGGACAAGGAGCGCCGCGAGCAGATCGACACGCGCAACCGCCTCGACTCGCTGACCTACGAGGTGGAGAAGAACGTCAAGGAGTGGGGCGACAAGGTCCCGGCCGAGACGAAGACGAAGATCGACGCCGCCGTGGACCGCGCGCGCAAGGCGCTGCGCGGCGACGACATGGCCGAGATCCGCAGCGCGCAGGAGGAGCTGACGCGCGTGTTCAGCGAGGCCGGCCAGTCGTTCTACCAGCAGCAGGGCGCGCAGGGCAGCCCGGATGGCGCGACCGCTGGCGAGTCCGCCGGCGCCCAGGGCCCCCAGGGCGCGCAGGGTGCCCAGGGCGCGGCCGCCGACGAGGTGGTCGAGGCCGATTACGAGATCGTGGACGACAAGAAGTGATCTGAGGGCCTGATCCGCTCCTGATCGTCCCGAGCGCAGCGAGGGACCTCCTTTCCGTGGCGACCCACTCGCCCCGGAGAGTAGGTCCCTCGCTGCGCTCGGGACGACTCCGGAGGGAACCCTTCCCCGGCTGCCGGTTGTCTCACTGTCGCGGACGACGCCGCCAGGCGAAACTTGCCCTCGTGGGCCGGGTACGTCCGCTGACCACCAACCTCGAGTTGCTCCGTATGGCACGTCTCGCCCGTGTTCGCCTCGGCGTGGCCGTGGCGTTCGCTTTCGTCTGTGGCGTCCTGTTCGCCACCGCATTCGACTGGACCCGCCACCTCGGCGCGCAGAACGGCGTGCGCGTCGCGCCGGTGAGCGCCGCGCAGGTGGACGTCAGCGGCGGCTTCGCCCGCATCGCCGAGCAGGTCACCCCCGCCGTCGTCTCCATCCAGACCGAGCGCGACGCGCGTCGCACGGCCCGCGGCGGCCAGGACGGCCGCGGCCGCGTCCCGCCCGGCTTCGAGGAGTTCTTCCGCCAGTTCGAGGAGCGGCAGCAGGAGCCCGTGCAGGCCGATGGCTCCGGCTTCATCGTCTCGAAGGACGGCTACATCCTCACCAACAACCACGTCGTCGGCGACGCCGACCGCGTGAAGGTGACGCTCACCGACCACCGCGAGTTCAGCGCGAAGGTCGTCGGCGGCGACCCGACCACGGACGTCGCGGTCATCAAGATCGAGGGGAGCGACCTGCCGAGCGTCGTGCTCGGCGAGGACACGACGACGCGCGTGGGCGACTGGGTCGTGGCCGTCGGCAACCCGCTCGGCCTCGACTTCACGGTGACGGCCGGGATCATCAGCGCGAAGGGGCGCTCGAACCGCGACCTCCCCGGGCTGCTGGGCGGCAACTACTCCATCTCGGACTTCATCCAGACCGACGCCGCGATCAACCCCGGCAACTCGGGCGGCCCGCTGCTCAACTCGCGCGGCGAGGTGATCGGCATCAACTCCGCGATCGCCAGCCGCACGGGCTTCTACTCGGGCTACGGCTTCGCCATCCCGGTGTCGCTCGCGCGCGGCGTGATGGAGGACCTCATCAAGCACGGCCGCGTGCGCGCGCCGGTGCTCGGCATCTCGATCGACGAGGTGTCGCCCGAGGACGCGAAGGTCGCCGGCGTGGAGCGCATCCGCGGCGTGATCGTGCGCGGCTTCAACCCGGCCGAGGGAAGCCCGGCGGAGAAGGCGGGGCTGCAGGCGGGCGACGTGATCGTCGCCATCGACGGCCGCGAGGTGGACCGCGTGAGCACGCTGCAGCGCGTGGTGCGCGCGCACGAGCCGGGCGAGACGGTCGGCGTGGACGTGATGCGCTACGGCAAGCGCCAGAGCTACCGCGTGAAGCTGCTGGAGCGCGAGGAGACGCCGACGGTGGCGCGGGCCGCGGCTCCGCGCGTCGAGCCCGCGCGCGGCGAGGCGGTGAAGCTCGGCATCAGCGTCGAGCCGGTGTCCGCCGACTTCGCGCGCGAGACGAACCTCGCGGCGGGCGACCGCGGCCTGCGCATCACGGACGTGTCGCGCTCGGGCCCCGCGTTCCGGCTGCTGGTGCCGAGCGACGTCATCACCGACGTGATGTTCCCGTCGCCGCGGAAGGTGCGCACGACCGCCGACCTGCAGAACGTGCTGTCGGGCCTCAAGGCGGGCGACGTCGTGAGCCTCCGCGTCTACGGCACCGCGGAGCCGGTGATCGGCGTCCGCGTGGTGAACGTGCGCGTGGCGCAGTGACGCGACCGCGCAGCGCGTGATGCGACGCGGGGCCGGTGTCCACTGGACACCGGCCCCGCGTCGTCTCGCACGTACGGCATCGATTCAGAAGGGCGTGGGCCCGCCGCCGCCCGGGCCGCCCGCGCCCTCGCCCGCCTTCCGCAGCACGGCCACCAGCGCGACCACCAGCGCGACGCCGCCGCCCACCAGCACGGCGGTGCGGCCCTTCGCGAGCTGCCGGCGCTCGACGCCCTGCCGCCACGCCGCCGGCAGCGCGAGCGCGTCGCCGCTCCACGCCACGTCGACGTCGGCGGTCGTGAGCAGGCGGTCGGGGCGCAGCACGAGCGTGTCGCCCGCGACACGCTCGACCTGCCCTTCCAGCCCGCGCACGCTGCTGCCCAGCGACGACGCGAGCGCGCCCACGCCGGCGTCGGTGAGGCCCACGCGCACGCGCGCGCCCGGCGCGACCGACCCGGGCGCGGCGGGGACGTGCGCGTAGCACCCCACCAGCAGGGTGTGCGCGGCGAGCGTCCCCACGAGCGCCGCGCGCCGGCGGCGCGCCTTCAGGCCGCTCATCCCTCGCACAGCGGACGCGGGATCTGATTGGGATTCGACTGCCGCTCCGTCTGCGTGATCGGGAAGAAGCAGCCGCGCATCGTGTAGGCGAGCGACGTCTGCTGCCACCGCGCGTCGCGCTGCCCGAACCGGTACATGTCGGCCAGACGGCGGCCCTGCATGAACAGGTTCACGCGGCGCATGTGCACCAGCAGGTCCTGCGGCGCCACGCCGGTGCCCGTGTACGGCGCGAGCCCCGACGTGAAGGCGCGCACCGTGTTGATCCGCGACGTGAACTCCGCCGTGTTGCCCTGCGCCAGCGCCGCCTCGGCGAGGATCAGGTGCATCTCGCGCGCGGAGACGACGATCGCCGGCAGGAACTGGCCGCCGTTGATCAGCGTGCTGACGCGCGCGCGCAGCGCGAGGTCGGGCTGTCCCGTGATCGGGTCGTTGAGCGCGATGACCGGCTGGCCGTTCGCGATCAGCGTGCGGTTCTGGCCCTGCGCCGCGGGGTCCGGCGTCGCGTACGCCTGGCCGATGCGCACCTCGCGCCGCGTGTTCAGGTCGTTGCCGAGGTTGTTGCCGGCGGTGCCGGTGGGCGTGGGCTGCACCGTCAGCGTGAAGTCGGCGGCGCCCATGAGCGCCAGCGCGGCGGTGGCGTCGGCGTTCGCGCCGGCGTCGTTCACCAGCGGGCTCGCCACGGGCTGCGCGGCGCCGGTCTGGCGCGTCGGCGGATTGACCTTCGCCCACACCGCACGCGAGTACTTGGCGCGCGCGCGCATCGCGAGGATCTGCGTGCGCAGCGCCGCGTTGTTGGTCGCGGTCGCGACGGCGAGCCCGCGGTCGAGGTACGCCACGGCGGTGTCGTAGACGACGCTCATCTTCGCCTCGCCCACCGGCGGCGCGCCCTCGGCGCGGTCGGAGGCGATCGGGAAGTCGTCGAACATGTCGCCGATCGTGACGTAGTTGATCGCGGCGTACAGGTAGCTCGTCGCGAGGTCGTTCCGGTTGACGAGCTGCGACTTCGCGTCGAACGCGCTGAGCTGCTTCACGGCGAGGTCGCCCGTGTAGCGCGCCGTCGACATCTGCAGGAACCCGTTGTCGCTGAACTGCAGCCCCGGGTTGCCGACGTTCCCGACGTCGAGCTGGAAGAAGCCGTCCTGCGACCCGACGAAATCGAGCTCGTCGCTCGCGGTGCCGTAGACGTCCAGCATCGCGTTCAGCGCGCGGATCGTCAGGCCCACCGCGCCCGTGGCCAGCGGCGTCGCGGCCGACGGGTCCTCGAGCGCGGTGTCGATGACGTTGTTCGGGTTGTCGACGTCGAGGAGGTTGCTGCAGGCGGCGCTGAGCGCGCCGGCGGCGGCGCAGGCGACGAGGGCGCCGCGGCGCAGGCGGCCCATGGTGCGACCCGGAGACTGGCTGGTGGTCTTCTGCATGTCAGTACCCGAGGCGCACGGCGAAGGTGAAGCGACGCTGCAGCGGCATGCCGAACACGTCGACCGCCTCCGCGAAGTTCTGGTTCACGGTCGCGCCCGCGCCCGTGTTGCCGCCGCGGCCGGCCTGGTTGGCCTCCGGGTCCACGCCGCTGTACTTGGTGAAGAGCATCAGGTTGCGCACGCCGACTGTGATGCCGAGGTCCGTCGCGCCCAGCCGGCCCGCGAGCGCGGTCGGCGCGGTGTAGGTGAGCCCGAGCTCGCGCCAGCGGATGAAGTCCCCGCTCTCGTTCTGATTGAGGCCGTCGTACGGCGAGAGCGCCTTGAGGTCGCTCGCCCACGTCAGCGCGTCGGCCAGCCGCTGCTCGGCCGTCGTCGCGGGGTTCTGCAGTCGCGCGTCGACCGTCGCGGTGCCCTTCGAGTTGAGCGCGATGCCGAGCGCGTTCTTGAAGGCGCCGGTGAGGTTGGTGACGGTGAAGTTGCCCGCGCGGTACTCGAACAGCGTGTTCACGCGCCACCGCTTGAACAGCGTGACCGTGCCGCCGAAGCCGCCCGACCAGTCGGGGATCGGCTTGCCGAGGTAGTTGTCGAGCGGATCGTTGTTCGGATCCGGCGTCTCGTCGACCTGGATCGGGTTGAGCGCCGCGACGCCCGCGTTCGCGCCGAGGCGCGGCACGTTGGCGAGGTAGGTGAGCGCCTGCGCGCGCGTGTCGGGCACCTTGTCGCCGTTGAAGTCGTACGGCACCTGGTCGCCGGTGAGGCACGCGTACGTGGCGCCCGACGGCCGCAGGTCGCACGACTTGATGATGGCGCCGCCGAACATGGCGCCCGGTGCGTAGCCCTGGCGGATGAAGTTCCGATAGCGCACCCCGCCCGCGCTCACCTTGATGGGTGCCGCGCCGCCCAGGTCCGTGATCTTCTGCCAGAGGTAGGCGCCGTTCGCGAACAGGTCCACCTGCAGGTTCGGACGCGACATCGCCGTCGCGTTGAGCGCGAGCTCGAGGCCGCGCGCCTTCATCTGCCCGACGTTCGTGAGCTGCGTCGGCAGGAAGCCGCCCGACGGCGCGTACTGCACCGGCACGAGCAGGTCGTTGACGACGCGGTTCCACGCCGTGACGCTGAGGCCCAGGCGATCCTTCAGCAGGCCGGCCTCGAAGCCCAGCTCCGTCTCGGTCGAGACCTCGGGCGCCAGCTCGGGGTTGCCGAGGTTCACCGGGATCAGGCCGTTCGCCGACGTGGGGTTCGCGACCTGGATCGGGCCGAAGGTCGTGAACTGATCGAACGCGCCGGGCTGGCGGCCCGACTGGCCGATGGCGCCGCGCAGGCGCAGCGTCGGCACCGCGCGGGCGAGGAAGCTCTCGCGGTACCACGCGCGGTCGCTCGGCACCACGGAGAGGCTGAACTTCGGGTAGAACACGCCCGGCGCCTCGGTGCCGAAGGCGCTCGCGTAGTCGTAGCGGCCGCCGATGGTGGGGAAGATCCAGTCGAACAGCTCGAACTGCGCCTGCCCGAACACGCCGCCGTTCACCGTCGAGAGGAAGCTCTCGGGGTACGTGGTGACGGTGCCGGCGCTCACGACCTCGAGACCGGGGCCGGGGAAGTTCTCGGCCGTGACCGAGCCGTTGATGGTGCGCGAGAAGAAGCCCTGCACGCCCGCGTCCAGGGTCATGCCGAGCTGCGGCCGCAGCTGGCGCTTCCAGCGCGCCTTCGCGTCGACCGTGATCTGGCGGTCGTTCAGGTCGTCCGTGGTGCGGCGGCCGTTGGGCGCGGTGGAGTTCTGGTTGTCGACCGCGTTGCCGAACGGCAGCTGCGACGTGCTGCGCTGGCCCGTGATGTCGACGCCCGTGATCGCGGTCAGCGTCAGGTCGGCCGGCAGCTGCAGCTGCGTCTCGAACGCGCCGATGAAGCGCTGCACGTCCTGGCGCGTGCGGAGCTGCCCGCCCTCGCGGATGGTGGCGAAGGCGCCGTTGCCGTACGGGTTGCCCGGGCCGTCGCACTCGCCGGGCGCGCGCACGCCCTGCGTGGCCGCCTTGGTGGGATCGAGCTGCACCGCGCGGATGCAGTTCGCGTTCTCCGGCTTGGCCAGGAAGCCCTGGCTGATGATGCCGGTGATGTCGTTGCCGTTCGACGGCGTCTCCTGGAACGCGCCCGTGTAGCTGGAGCGCGCGCTGATCCGGAGGTTGCTCCGCGGCTGGAACTCGACGTTCGCCGTCGCCTGCGCGCGGCGCGCGACGTCCTCCGTGGGGAGCGTGAAGCCCTGCAGCGTCTTGCTGATCGGGCCGTCCTCGTACGCGTAGCGTCCCGACACGAAGTACCGCGTCGTGCCCGTGCCGCCCGCGACCTGCCCGTTGTAGACCTGGCCGAGGCCCGTGCCGATCATCTCGTCCAGCACGCGACGCTCGATCACCTCGAACGGCTGGATGGTGCGGCCGTAGAAGACGCTCAGCGAGTCGGCGCGGCCCTGCGTGCGCGCGAAGCCGGCGTTCGTCGGCAGGCGGTCGGTCGGGTAGCGCGACGCGCTCTGCTCGAAGCCGAACTGCCAGACGGGCCGACCGGCGGCGCCCTTCTTGGTGAAGATCTGGATGACGCCGTTCGACGCCTCGGTGCCGTAGAGCGTGGCCGCCGCGGCGCCCTTGAGGACCTCGACGCGCTCGATGGAGCTGGGGTCGATGTCGTCGAGGCGCGACGGCGAGCCGCCGTTGCGGCTGATGTTGCCGCCGAACCCGCCCGCCTGGTTGATGCGGATGCCGTCGACGAGGATGATCGGCTCGTTGGACTGCGAGATGCTGGCGTTGCCGCGGATGCGGATGCGCGCGCCCTCGCCCGTCATGCCGCTCGACGGGAGGCCGACGAGGCCGGGCTCGCGGCCCTGCAGCACCTCGGAGACCGTGGTGACCGGCGCGTTCTGCGGCGGCTGCACGACGGCGATCGTGTTGCCGAGCTTCTTGGTCTCGACGGCGCCGCCGGTGCCGGTGACGACCACCTGATCGAGCTGCAGCGCCGAGGTGCTGAGCTCGAAGGTGACGCGCGCCGTCTGGCCCGAGGCGACGGTGACCGCGCGCGTCTGCGGCGCGAACCCGATGAACCGCGTGCGCAGCTGCACCTCGCGCGCGGGCACGCCCGTGATGCGGAAGGCGCCGGTGGCGTTGGTGGCGGCGCCGAGCATGGTGCCGACGACCTGGATCTGCACGGCCTCGAGCGGCCGGCCGGTCGAGGCCTCGGTGACCCGCCCCTCGATGATGCCGGCCGACTGCGTGGCCGCCGGCTGCTGCGCCCACGCGTAGCGGACCGGTAGGAGGGCCAGGGCGGCGCCGGCGAGGGTGGTGGCCACGAGGGCGGATTGCCCTCGCCTGGCCCACGACGGAGGTCTCGTGCGCATGCGTCTCCCTTCCCGAAGCGTCGGTACACGAAAGGCGGCCCGCATGGGCCGCCGGCGAACGGGTGCGGCGAGCACCCGGAACAGCCGCATCGAGTGACACGGCGTCGCGACGCCGTGAGCGCGCAGCGTCCACGGCGCGCCACCACCGGACGGTGATGCGCGGCAGGCGCGTGGGGTTGCGTCTTCGCAGGGAATACCACGCGTGCGCGGGGGCTGTCAAGCACGCTCGCGACGCCGGGAATGTTCACGGGCCGTACGAAGTGCCGGGGATGTGGCGCCGCCGGGCGCGGGCTACCTTCCATCAGCCCGCCGGCGGCAGCACACGCCGGCGCGGCCGCGGCTCGGGTGGCGAAATGGCAGACGCGCCAGACTTAGGATCTGGTGCCGAGAGGCGTGCGGGTTCGAGTCCCGCCCCGAGCATGGAGCGCGCGAACAGGACGCGAACAGGACCGGGCCGACGCGGGCGGCCGGGAACCTGCGAACGCAGCACACGTTTGTCCGGAGCGACGTCGCCCCCGCCGGGGGCGGCGGTCACCGCGGCGCCGCGCGCCGCGCGGTCCCCGCTTCCCGCATCGTGATGCCCGACTCGAGCTCCGCGGCGTTCCCGACGGTCGCGCCCGGCGACGACGCGCGCTGGTGTGCCCGCATCGTCCAGGGGCACGCGCGCACCTTCCACTACGCGAGCTGGCTGCTCCCGCCGGAGAAGCGCCGCGCGGCGTACGCGCTCTACGCCTTCTGCCGCGTCGCCGACGACCTGGTGGACGCCGCCCCGCTCGCCGGCCCGGTCGCCGTCGCCCGGCAGCTCGACGACTACGCCCTCGCGCTCGAAGCCACGCTCGCCGGACGGCCCGAGGGGCCGGTCTTCCGCGAGCTGCACCGCGTGCTCGACCGGCACGCGGTGCCGCCGACGGTCCTGCGCGAGCTGCTCGCGGGCGTCGCGCGCGACCTGCAGCCGGTGCGCTACGAGAGCTGGCGCGCGCTCGTGACCTACTGCGAGGGCGTCGCGAGCACGGTCGGCGAGATGTGCACCCACGTCTTCGGCGTGCCGGGCGGGCCCGCGATGCGCGAGCGCGCGCTGCGCTACGCGCGCACCCTCGGCGTCGCGATGCAGCTCACGAACATCCTGCGCGACGTGGGCGAGGACGCGCGGCGCGGCCGCTGCTACCTCCCGGCCGAGGACCTGGCGGCGTTCGGGCTCGGCGTGGACGACGTGCTGCACCGCGCCGACCTCGCGCGCGACGAGCGGTGGCGGCCGTTCATGGCGTTCGCCGTCGGTCGCGCACGCTCGCTCTACGAGGCGGCGCTTCCGGGGATCGCCCTGCTCTCCCCCGACGCGCAGCGGTGCGCGCTCGCCTGCGCGACGGGCTACGCGAGCATCCTCGGCGCGATCGAGCGCCTCGGCTACGACACGATCGCCCAGCGCGCGCGCGTGGGAGCCGCCGCGCGCGCGGAGGTGCTGTGGCGCGCGTGGCGACTGCGCGCCGGCGACGCGCGGCCGGGCGCCGACCGCGTGCGCGACGCGGCGCCCGAGTGGGACCTCTGCCCCACCGCGCTCGCCGTCGCGGGCGGTGGTCACGCCACGCACCACCGCCCGACCGACCTGGTGAAGCTCGCGTGAGCACGACGCACACGTCCTCGCCGGCGCTGGTCCGCGCCGCCGGCATCTGTCTCGCCGCGCACGCCGCGCTCAGCGTCTTCTCGGCCGTCGCGTTCGCGACCTTCCTGTCGGGTCCACCGCCGGCATGGCTGCAGGAGCCGGCCAACCAGCAGGCGCTGCGCATCGGCTGGACGTTCGGGCCCGCGACGACGGTGGTGCTCGGCGCGCTGGCGGGGCTGCTGCACGCCGCCGGGAAGCTCGGCGCGCGGCGCGCGCTGCTGATCTTCGTGCTCGGCTTCTCGATCTCGCTCGCATCGGAGCTGTCGGGGACCGCCACGGGCTACCCGTTCGGACCGTACGCGTACAGCGGGCTGCTGGGCTGGAAGGTCGCCGGGCTGGTGCCGTTCAACATCCCGACGTCGTGGTTCTTCATGCTCTACTGCTCGCTCGCGATCTGCGGGCGCATCCTGCGCGTCGCGGATGATGGATGGAGCAAGGCACGGTGGGCAGCCGTCGCGGGGCTCGTGCTGACCGCGTGGGACGTGTCGATGGATCCCGCGATGGTGCGCACGGCGCACTGGCTCTGGCACCTCGCGCCCGAGGCGCAGCAGACGACGCTGCAGCGCGTGTTCGTGAGCGACCTGTTCTACGGCATGCCGCTCTCGAACTGGCTCGGCTGGCTGCTGACGGGCACCGTCGTCGCGCGCGTGATGCTGGCGGTCGTGCCGCCGAGCGCGTGGGCGCGGCTGGTGGCGCCGTCGCGCTTTCCGCTGGCGCTGTACGCGGTGAACGGCGTGCTGCCGCTGACGATCTGCGCGCGGTACGGGATGTGGTGGGCGGTGATCCTGGGCTTCGTCGCGATGGCGCTGCCGCTCGCGCTCGCACTGCGCGCGCCCTCGACGCTCGGCGCTCCGCGCTCGGCGCTCACGCTGCCCGACGACGGAGCGAGCGCCGAGCGACGAGCGCCGAGCGTCGTCGGGATCCCGTCCTGATGCGGATCCTCGTCATCGGCTCGGGCTTCGGCGGCCTGAGCGCCGCGATCCGCCTGCAGGCGCAGGGGCACGAGGTCACGATCCTGGAGCGGCGCGACCAGCCGGGCGGACGCGCGTACGTGTACCGGCAGGACGGCTTCACCTTCGACGGCGGACCGACGATCATCACGGCGCCGTGGCTCATCGACGAGCTGTTCGCGGTCGCCGGCCGCCGCACCGAGGACTACGTGTCGCTCGTGCCGTGCGACCCGTTCTACAACATCCGCTTCCCGGACGGCTCCGTCTTCCGCTACGACGGGAACCGCGCGTCGATCGTCGAGCAGATTCGCCGCTTCAACCCCGACGACGTCGCGGGATACGAGCGATTCTTCGCGGGCGGCGACGCGATCTTCGAGACGGGGTTCGGGCTGATCGACAAGCCGTTCCTGAAGCTGCGCGACATGCTGCGCGTGCTGCCCGACCTCGTGCGCCTGCGCGCCGACCGCAGCGTCGCCAGCTACGTCGCGCGCCACATCCGGGACGAGCGCCTGCGACAGGTCTTCTCGTTCCACCCGCTGCTGGTGGGCGGCAACCCGTTCCAGACGACGTCGATCTACACGCTGATCCACACGCTGGAGCAGCGCTGGGGTGTGTGGTTCGCGATGGGAGGCACGGGCGCGCTCGTGCAGGCGTTCGTGCGGCTGTTCGAGGAGCTGGGCGGCGAGCTGCGGCTGGAGGCCGACGTCGCGGAGATCGAGGTCGACGCCACGCGCCGCCGCGCGACGGGCGTGCGGCTGGCCGACGGCACGCGGCTGCGCGCGGACGCGGTGGTGAGCAACGCCGACGTCGCCTCGACGTACCTCAAGATGGTGGCGCCCGCGGCGCGCCGGCGGATGACGGACGCGCGCGTGAAGCGCATGAAGTACTCGATGTCGCTGTTCGTGATCTACTTCGGCACGGACCGGCGCTACGAGCACATGGCCCACCACGAGATCCTGATGGGTCCGCGCTACCGCGGCCTGCTGGACGACATCTTCGGGCGGAAGCGGCTGGCGGAGGACTTCTCGCTCTACCTGCACCGCCCCACGGCGACCGATCCGTCGCTCGCGCCGCCGGGGTGCGACGCGTGGTACGTGCTGTCGCCCGTGCCGCACCTGGGCGGCGACACCGACTGGCGCCAGGCGGCGTCGCGCTACCGCGACGCGATCATGCGCTCGCTGGAGGAGCGGTACCTGCCCGACCTGTCGAAGCACGTCGTGACCGAGCACCGCATCGACCCGCTGCACTTCGAGGGGACGCTCAACTCCTACCTGGGCAGCGCGTTCTCGGTGGAGCCGACGCTGATGCAGAGCGCGTGGATGCGCCCGCACAACCGGAGCGAGGACGTCGACAACCTGTACTTCGCCGGCGCGGGCACGCATCCGGGCGCGGGGCTGCCGGGGGTGATGAGCTCGGGGAAGATCGTGGCGGAGCTGATCGGCGAGGCGCGCGATGCGGCATCCGCGAGGTCGCACGACGAAGCGATTGCTACGGGACGATAGCCAGGCGCGCCGGACTCTTTTGTCTATGGGGAGATGCGGATCCTCCGGATAGGAACGGATCTTTCGGATCGCTCCACGCGGCGACGGCGTCCCGTGCACCCGAGCGGAGCGATCCGTCGGATCCGTCGCATCCGGAGCATCCGGATCCTCACCAACGGACACAGGGGTCCGGCACGACGGAGTGTCCCATCGAACGAGAACGGGGCGGCGAGCCGAGATGGCCGCCGCCCCGTCGTGCTGCTACGAGCGCGCCGGGTCGGTCAGCGCTTCGCCTGCACCTCGCGCGTCGCGACGGCGGCCGAGTCGGCGCGCACGGCGACGGTCGGGGCCTGCGTCGAGATCGCGGACGTGCGCACCGGGCCCGTCGCGCAGGTCACGGTGATGGTCTGCGGGGAGTACAGGCTCCACGTCAGGAACTGCGCGAGGCCGTTGATGAAGCTCTGCTGCGTGACGACCGTCGCCACGCCCTGCTGGCACTGCGACGAGACATTGACCGGCGACGGCGGCACGAGGCCGTACACGAAGCCGTGGGCCCAGGGGATGTTCACCGCGGGCGTGGCGGCCGCCGGAGCGCCCGACTGCACGGTGATGCGGTAGCACCCTGCGGAGAGCATCGCCGCGCAGGCGAGCAGGATCGGAGAGAGACGACGCATGGATCGGAATCCTCGAGAGGAGAGTCGGTGTCGGACGCTCAGAACTGGACGAACACCGGCTCGCCGGTGCGCACCGCGGTGGCCGTGGCGGCGTTCATCGCCGTCAGGCGCGCCTGCAGGTCGGTGCCGGCGACCTCGATCGTGCCGCCGCCCGTCGACGCGCTGCCGCTGGCGCACGTGACCGTCACGGTCCGCGGCGTGTAGACGCCGAGCGTCACGAAGCTGGCGAGGCCGTTCACGAAGCTCATCTGCGTCTCGACCTTCGCGATGCCGCGCGGGCACTGCGAGGCGACGTTGATCTCGGGCGCGGCGACCAGGCCCCAGAGGAACGTCGGGGTCCAGGGGCGCGAGACGATCGTGCCGCCCGCGGGACGGCCGGTCTCGACGACCGCGTGGTAGCAACCGGACGACGCGAGGGCCGCGAGCGCCAGGGAGGTGATCCGGAGGAGCCTCATATCGGTGATCGGAAGGAAGTTGGTGAGGACCAACGAGTCGTCCCGCCCAACGTGAACGGATGGTCAACGACTCGCCGCCATTCTATGACGGTCGGTGTCATGGCGCCATCCTCATTCCGACCCAATTCGAAGGCCTCCCTCCGCCGCGCCGGACCCAAACCACGAACGGCGGCAAGGATGAACGTCCGAGAAGGTCTGATAACGGCGGATGGCTCCGCGTGGTGACGAGGGACGTCGCACCATGCGGAGCCATCCGCCGTTATCAGACGCTACCCGATCCTATCCTTGCCAACGCCGTTCGGGTCCGGCGGGCCGGGCTCAGAACGCCACGCCGATCACGAAGCGCCCATCCGGATAGACCTGCTCCAGCGGGCTGCCGTCGTTGACGTCGCGCAGCACGCGCTTGGCCCCCGCGCCGATGCCGACCCGGAACTTCTCCTGGCGGCCGAGCAGCCAGTCGTAGCTGACGATGACGCCGGCCGTGG
Organism: Roseisolibacter agri; assembly: GCF_030159095.1. Lineage (NCBI taxonomy): Bacteria > Pseudomonadati > Gemmatimonadota > Gemmatimonadia > Gemmatimonadales > Gemmatimonadaceae > Roseisolibacter > Roseisolibacter agri. The sequence goes on along the minus strand of NZ_BRXS01000007.1, from coordinate 344,432 downwards.
GCGCGGTGGCCGTGCGGCGCGGCACGTCGCCGCTGCACCCGAAGGTGCAGACGAAGTTGTCGTCGTTGCGCGCCGAGTGGACGCCGGCCGTGAGGCCGACCGAGAAGCCGCGGAAGGGACGCTCGCCCGGGTAGTACAGCGCCTTGGCCGAGACCCAGCTGTCCCGATCGTCGCCCGTGGTGAGCCACGAGCCGCCGATCCCCAGCGTGAAGCCCGGGCTCGCGAGCGCCGCCTCGTACTCGGCCGAGAACAGCCCGAAGGGGAGCGCGAGCGCGTTGACGGCGATGGCCTGACGCCACGGGCCCGGATCGGGCGGGGGCGGCGGCGTCTGCGCGTCCAGCGACGCGGCGGCGAAGGTCACGGCCGCGAGGGTCGCGCTGGCGGCGGCGAGCGCCGGACGCTGACGGAAGAGGGGCATGGGCACTGGGGTGAGGGGGACGTCGGCCCGGTGTCCGGCCGGGCCCGGCTCGCAACGTACCCCGCACCCGAGCGCAGGCTCCAGAGGGTCCCCCGAGCGGGGGGCGCCGGGGCCGTGCTTCTATCGTCAGAGGGGCGGGGTTAGCTTGTGGGGCGGAGCGTCGCGGACCGGCCATTGCCGGGCACGCGACGCTCTGCCCGTCTCAGCCCGCACCTTTGCCGAGTGCGCTCCCCGTGGAGCGCGGCTTGAACCGACCATGGACATCCAGATCACGCAGAAGGAGAGCGCCGGCGCCGAGCGACACCTCGAGGTGTCGATCCCCGCCGAGGCCGTGCAGGCCGCCGAGGAGCGCACCGCGCGCCGCTACGCGTCGCAGGCCCGCCTCCCCGGCTTCCGCCCCGGCAAGGCGCCCGCGGCGATGGTGCGCAAGCGCTTCGCGACCGAGATCCGCCAGGACACCCTCCAGACGCTCGTCCAGGAGGCGTACCAGCAGGTCATGGCGCAGGAGAAGCTCGAGCCGATCACGCAGCCGCACATCCACGACCTGAAGTTCGAGGCGGGCGAGCCGCTGACCTTCACGTTCCACTTCGAGGTCCGCCCCGAGATCACGCTCGAGAAGGTCGAGGGCTTCTCCGTGGAGCGCCCGTCGAGCGAGGTGACGGAGGAGATGGTGCAGCAGCAGCTCGACGCGCTGCGCGACCAGAAGGCGAGCTGGGCGCCCGTCGAGGAGAAGCCGGCGCCGGGCGACATGGTGACGGTGGAGCTGGCGACGGCCGACGAGGACGGGACGATGCCGGCCGGCAAGGAGTACCGCATCACGATCGGCCAGCAGCAGGCGATCCCGGGGATCGAGGAGCTGATCATGGAGGCCGCGCCCGGCCAGACCGTGGAGCGCGCCGTGAAGTGGCCGGACGACTTCCCCGACGAGGCGCAGCGCGGCGCGAGCAAGCTCTCGCGCGTCACGGTGAAGGAGGTGAAGCGCAAGACGGCGCCCGTGATGGACGACGCGTTCGCGCGCGAGCTGGGCGACTTCGACTCGGTGGACGCGCTGACGGCCGCCGTGCGCGAGGACCTGCAGGCGAACGCGACGCGCGAGGCCGACGCGGAGACGCGCGCCAAGCTGCTGGACGCGATCATCGACGCGAACCAGTTCGAGATCCCGCCGAGCTGGGTGAAGCAGCTGACGCAGAGCTACGCGCAGGCGTACCAGATCCCCGAGGCGGACCACGACCGCTTCGCGCAGGAGTTCCGCGCGATCGCGGAGCGCCAGGTGCGCCGCGACATGGTCGTCGACTCGCTCGCCAAGCAGCATGGGCTGAGCGCGACCGAGGCGGACGTGGACGAGGAAGTGCAGACGATGGCGCAGGCGCGCAACGTCGACCCGGGCCAGATCTACGCGGCGCTGCAGAAGGCGAACCGGCTGAACGAGATCGAGCACGGCATCACCGAGCGCAAGGTGTTCGACTGGCTCAAGGCGCGGAACACGCTGGGGTAAGAGATGGTCGTCGGGGGCCGCGCGCGCGTGCACGATGCGCGCGTGCGGTCCGACCTCCCGGAGGGGCTGTTGCCCGTTCGGGGGAGTTGCGGAACCGCCCGCCCGACGCGTCGATTGCGCAGTGAGGCGCTCATGCCGACCCTGGACCACGACGACGACGACGAGCCCATGCCCACGATCTACACGCCCTACATCATCGAGCGCTCCAGCCGCGGCGAGCGGACGTACGACATCTTCTCGCGCCTGCTGCTCGATCGCATCGTCTTCCTCGGCACGCCGATCAACGACGACGTCGCCAACATCATCATCGCGCAGCTGCTCTTCCTCGAGGCGGACAACCCGGGGAAGGACATCCACCTGTACATCAACTCCCCGGGCGGCAGCGTGAGCGCGGGGCTCGCGATCTACGACACGATGCAGCACCTGTCGTCGCCCGTGAGCACGATCTGCATGGGCATGGCGGCGAGCATGGGCTGCTTCCTGCTGGCCGGCGGCGCGAAGGGCAAGCGCTTCTCGCTGCCGCACGCGCGCATCATGATGCACCAGCCCTCGGGCGGGTCGCAGGGCACGGCGGCGGACATCGAGATCGCGGCGCGCGAGATCCTGTATCTCCGCACGAAGATGAACGAGCTCATGGCCAAGCACACCGGCCAGCCGACCGAGCGCATCGAGCGCGACTTCGACCGCGACCGCTACATGTCGGCGGACGAGGCGAAGGAGTACGGGATCGTCGACAACATCGTGACGACGCGCGGCGAGATCGTCGAGGCGTCGGCGCAGCCGACCGTCACGAGCACCTGATCCGTCACTGACCAGCGCCGTCCGGCGCGCGTGGGGCCCGGCCGCAGAGCTCGGCGGCCGGGCCCCATGTGCGTCCCGGAGAGCGCACCAGCACGCGCCGCCTCGCCGGTGGCGCCGCGGCGCCGACCCGCGCCGACCGACGCCCGCGCCGTCACGCACGGCGCGGCGCGCGTCACCACGGACCCCGTGCCGCCCCCGCGCGCCCGTGCAAGGCCTTGCGGGCGCGCGGTCCCCAGTGCCTCGTTCGCGGGACGCGCGTCAGGGGTCCGTGCACGGAAGTCCGTACACGATCGATCCTTGCCTGCGCACGCGGTCAGTCGCGGCCGCGCGGGCGCGCGGCACTCATGCTTGACCGTCCGCGACCGAGACTATTACGTGTCCGTGGGGGCCGTCCGGTGTCGCCGAGGTGCTCCCCGCCTCCCGCACCTCGTCCACCGCCGCTCCCGCTCCGCCCCAGCCGCCATGTCGCACGACAAACACCTGCGCTGCTCGTTCTGCGGAAAGTCGAAGGACTCGGTCCGGAAGTTCATCTCCGGCCCGAGCGTCTACATCTGCAACGAGTGCATCGCCCTCTGCAACGAGATCCTGGCCGAGGACGAGGAGCGTGAGGTCGCCGAGGCGATCACCCAGGTCCCGACGCCCACCGAGATCAAGGACGTCCTCGACCAGTACGTGATCGGCCAGGAGCGCGCGAAGAAGGCGCTCGCGGTCGCGGTCTACAACCACTACAAGCGCATCAACTCCGCCAGCGTCCGCGACGACGAGGTGGAGCTCGACAAGTCGAACATCCTGCTCGTGGGCCCCACCGGCGTCGGCAAGACGCTGCTGGCGCAGACGCTCGCCCGCATCCTCGACGTGCCGTTCACGATCGCGGATGCGACGACGCTGACCGAGGCGGGCTACGTCGGCGAGGACGTCGAGAACATCCTCGTGCGGCTGCTGCAGGCGGGCGACTTCAACGTCGCCGAGTGCGAGCGCGGCATCGTCTACATCGACGAGATCGACAAGATCGCGCGCAAGAGCGAGAACCCGTCGATCACGCGCGACGTCAGCGGCGAGGGCGTGCAGCAGGCGCTGCTCAAGATCCTCGAGGGCACCGTCGCCAGCGTGCCGCCGCAGGGCGGCCGCAAGCACCCGCAGCAGGAGTACATCCAGATCAACACGAAGGACATCCTCTTCGTGTGCGGCGGCGCGTTCGACGGGCTGGAGAAGATCATCGAGGCGCGCGTCGGCCGCCGGCAGATCGGCTTCACGGGCAAGCCCGACGCCGAGGCGAAGGCCAAGTCGAAGAACCCGTTCGAGGAGGTCGAGCCGGAGGACCTGCTGCGCTACGGCCTGATCCCCGAGCTGGTGGGCCGCCTGCCGGTCGCGGTGCCGCTCGAGGCGCTCGACGAGGACGCGCTGGTGCGCATCCTCAAGGAGCCGAAGAACGCGCTCACGAAGCAGTACGCGAAGCTCTTCGACCTGGAGAGCGTGAAGATCACGTTCGAGGAGAGCGCGCTGCGCGCGGTGGCGGCGAAGGCGCTCAAGCGCGGCACCGGCGCGCGCGGCCTGCGGGCGATCCTCGAGGAGTCGCTGCTGGACGTGATGTTCGACCTGCCGACGCGGGAGGACGTGGTCGAGGTCAAGGTCACGGAGGGGTGCATCACGCACGGCGCGCCGCCGCTGATCGAGCTGGCCCCCAAGCGCGTGAAGAAGGAGGCCTGAGTCGTTCGCGGCTCGCTCGTCGTGGACGCCCGCCCTCGCTCGCTGCGGGGCGGGCGTTCTGCGTTTCGGGGGCTCGGTTGGGTTGGGCTCGTGGCCGGATGGGGCGAGGGGGCGTCGCCGGCTCGGAAAATGGCGCGGCGGAGCCCCGACGGCGCGGCGCGCGTCGGATCTCCGCACGCGCCATTTTCAGGTCGCTCGGCGATCCCCCTCGCCCCACCCGGCCCCAACCTCCGTCGCGTCGGCAGGCGGGCGCGCAACCGAAGTGCGCGGGCGTGCGAGCGAGGCCCGCGTGCGACGCAGGCCCGAGAGGCGCACGGGCTGCCCGCGCGACCACCAGGTGGCGCGGCGTGAGCGGGTGGGCGCGGGCTGAGCCGGCAGACTCGAAGGCACGCTAGATTGGCGGTATGAGCGAGCTGCTTCCCGTCGTCCCGCTGCGCGACGTAATCGTCTTTCCCTCCGTCGCGACGCCCCTCCTCGTCGGCCGGGCCGCGTCGCTCGCGGCCGTCGAGCTGGCGGCGCAGGGCGGGCGGCAGCTGGCGCTGCTGGCGCAGCGCGACCCGACGACCGACGTCCCCGGGCCCGACGACCTGCACCACGTGGGCGTCGTCGCGCGCGTCGAGCATCTGAGCCGACTGCCCGACGGCTCGGTGAAGGTGCTGGTCGAGGCGCTGTCGCGCGTGCGCGTGACGGGCATCGAGGCCGTGCCGGGGAACGCGGGCGGCGCGCTGCGCGCGGCGGTGGTCCCCTTCCCCACCGTGACCGAGGGGGAGGAGGAGGACGACGCGCGCCGCGCGGCGGCGACGCACCTGCTGGCGGCGTTCGAGGACTACGTCGCGCTGCAGCGCCGCATCCCGCCCGAGGTCGTGGCCGTGGTGCGCGAGGCGCCGTCGCTGGAGCGGCAGGCGTGGGGAATCGCCGCGCACCTGGACGTGAAGGTCGACGCGCGGCAGGCGCTGCTCGAGGCGCCCGACCTGGCCGCGCTGCTGGCGCGGCTCGCGGAGGCGATCGCGGGCGAGGCCGTGCTGCTGCGGCTCGGGCACTCGATCGACGAGCGCGTGCGCGGCGCCGTGTCGCAGCACCAGCGCGAGTTCTGGCTCACCGAGCAGCTGAAGGCGATCCACCACGAGCTGGGGCACGACGACGGCGACGACGTCGCGGCGCTGGAGGCGTCGGTGCGCGAGGCGCGGCTGCCCGCGGCCACCGAGGAGCGCGCGCTGCGCGAGGTGCGGCGGCTGCGGCGCATGGCGCCCACGTCGCCCGAGGCGACCGTCGTGCGCAGCTACCTCGACTGGCTGCTCGCGCTGCCGTGGCACACGCGCGCCGTCGCGCCCGACGCGCCGGTGGACCTGCGCGCCGCGCGCGCCGCGCTCGACGCCGACCACCACGGGCTCGAGGACGTGAAGGAGCGCATCCTCGACCACCTCGCGGTGCTCGCGCTGCGGCAGCGCGACGACGACGCGGGCCGCGACGAGCCGCGTCCGCCGGTGCTCTGCCTCGTGGGACCGCCGGGCGTCGGCAAGACGTCGCTCGCGCGCTCCATCGCGCGCGCCACGGGCCGCCCGTTCGTCCGCGTCTCGCTCGGCGGCGTGCGCGACGAGGCCGAGATCCGCGGGCACCGCCGCACCTACGTCGGCGCGATGCCGGGGCGCATCCTGCAGGCGATGCGGCGCGCGGGCATGGTCGATCCGGTGATGCTGCTCGACGAGATCGACAAGATGGGGAGCGACTGGCGCGGCGATCCCGCGGCGGCGCTGCTGGAGGTGCTCGATCCCGAGCAGCACGACGCGTTCAGCGACCACTTCGTCGAGGTCGAGTACGACCTGTCGCGCGTGCTGTTCGTGACGACGGCGAACGGGCTGTCGCAGATCCCCGAGCCGCTGCGCGACCGCCTCGAGATCGTGCGCATCCCCGGCTACCTGGAGCCCGAGAAGCTGGCGATCGCCGAGCGCTTCCTGGTACCCCGGCAGCTGCGCGAGTGCGGGCTCGATCCCGCGATGGTGACGCTCGCGCCCGACGTGCTGCCGGCGATCGTGCGCGGCTGGACGCGCGAGGCGGGCGTGCGCGACCTGGAGCGGCGCGTGGGGCGCGTGGCGCGCAAGCTCGCGCGGCGCCGCGCGGAAGCGCTCACGGAGACGAAGCCGGCACCGAAGCGCGGCCGCCCGAAGCCGGCGCCGAGTGCGCCCGCACCGCTGGCCGTCACGACGGCCGACCTGCCGTCCCTGCTCGGCGCCGCGCCGTTCGACGACGATGCCGCGTCGCTGGAGGACAAGGTGGGCGTGTGCAACGGGCTCGCGTACACGGCCGCCGGCGGCGAGCTGCTGGAGGTCGAGGTGAGCGTTGTGCCCGGCCGCGGCCGCGTGCAGCTCACCGGCACGCTGGGCGATGTGATGAAGGAGAGCGCGAGCGCCGCGGTGAGCTGGGTGCGCGCACGCGCGGCCGCGATCGGCGTCGACCCGGAGTTCCACCGCACGCGCGACGTGCACGTGCACATCCCCGCGGGCGCGACGCCGAAGGACGGCCCGTCGGCGGGCATCACGATCGCGACCGCGCTCGTGAGCGCGCTCACCGGCGTGCCGGTGCGCGGCGACGTCGCGATGACCGGCGAGCTGACGCTGCGCGGCCGCGTGCTGCCGATCGGCGGGTTGAAGGAGAAGGGCGTCGCGGCGCATCGCCATCGCGTGGCGCACGTCGTCGTGCCGCGTGGCAACGCGCGCGCGCTCGACGAGCTGCCGGCCGACGTGCGCGCCGGCGTCACGTGGCATCCCGTCGCGACGATGGACGACGTGCTGGCCGTCGCACTGCGCGCGCAGCCCGCGGCGGCACCGGTCGCGCGCGACGCCGTCACGCCCGATCGCGCGACGCGGGCGCGGCGGCGCGAGACGGCGCGCACGCCCGAGCCGCGCACGCCAGAGACGCGGACGCGCAAGCCGTCGCGCCGCCCCACCGTGGCGCTCGACGCGCCCCGCCAGGAGAACGCATGAGCGCCGACCCGCTGGTGATCCGCCGGCTCGACTACCTGGGCCCGATGTCGTCGCCCGACGGCTGGCGCCCCGAGCCGCGGCTGCCCGAGGTCGCGTTCAGCGGCCGCTCGAACGTCGGCAAGTCGTCGCTCATCAACAAGCTGGTGCGCCGCAAGGGATGGGCGCGCGTCAGCAACACGCCGGGCCGCACGCGCGAGATCCACTTCTTCGACGTCAACGGGCAGTTCGCGCTCGTCGACCTGCCGGGCTACGGCTACGCGCGCATCTCGAAGGAGCGGAAGGCCGAGTGGCGCCCGCTGATCGAGGGCTTCCTGCGCCACAGCCCGCGCCTGCAGGGCGTGGTGCAGCTGCTCGACGTGCGCCACGACCCGAGCGGCGACGACCTGCAGATGCTCGACTTCCTGAGCGAGATCGAGGTGCCGACGATCATCGTCGCCACCAAGGTCGACAAGATGAAGCGCGCCGAAGCGTCCGCGCGCGTGCTCGCGACGGCGGCGGCGCTGGGGATGGAGGAATCGCAGATCATCCCGTTCAGCGCGGTGACGGGCGAGGGCCGCGACGAGCTCGCGTCGGCGATCGCGGACCTGGTCGCGCAGCCCGCGTGGCGCGAGCCGGAGCCGGCGCCCGCGAGCGAGGATGACGACGCGGTGCCGACGGACGCGCCGCGCCGCGAGGACGAGGCGCCGTGACGCGCGAGACGGTCCGACGACTCGGCGCGCTCGCGTTGACGATCGGTGCGTCGGCATGCGCGGGCACCGCCGGCGCGCCCGGCGCGGCGCCCGCACCGGCAACGCGCGGCGCACTGGCGGGCGACACGAGCACCGCCACGCTGCTGCCGCCGGGCTTCGGCACGCTGCGGCAGCAGGACCTCGCGGTGCGCGTCTCGCTCGTGGGCGGCACGACGGTGCAGTTGCTGCCGCTGGATGAGAGCTTCATCCGCCTGCTCGCGCCCGACTCGTACCGCGCGATGCGCGACCTGCAGGCGAGCCGCCGTGTCGCGCTCGACTCGATCGCCCAGCGCTACCGCTACCCGCGCTACAGCGTGTGGTACGTGTCGTTCTTCGGCCGCGAGCAGGGCGAGGCGCGCTTCTCCCCATTCGAGGTGATCCTCACGAACGCGGGCCGCGAGTTCCGCCCGCTGGACGTCGTGCCGGTGACGCGCGGCTTCGGCGAGCAGCGGCTGCAGCAGCGCGACGTGCAGAGCGCGCTGTACGTGTTCGACGGGTCGCTGGACCTGAACCAGCCGTTGGAGCTCACCGTCGAGACCACGCGGGACGGCACGACCTGGAGCGGGCAGATCCTCCCCCGCGTCGAGCGCGAGCGCGCCCTGGTGCGCTCACGCGCCGGCCGTTCGAGCGCCGCGCCCGCCGCAGCAACGCCGCGCCCCCGCTAGGTCTCGGGCGTCGCCGGGCGAGGTCTCGGTGCGCCGCGCGGAACGAACATGCGTGGGCGTCGGCTCCCAGCGACCTTGCGCTGCGGAGCCCCAGATCGCTCCGCGTCGGGTCTCCTTGCTACGGTCGCAGGTCGCCTGTGCCCACGCATGTTCGTTCCACGCCAGGCTCGATCGTGGGAGCCGGGCGCGGAATGCGCACGCGCCGTGCGCGACGCCGCAGGCATGACGCGGCCGCCCCCGTCAGCCGAGGGTGTGTGCGAACCACTCACGCCTCGGGCCCGAGGGCGGGTGGGAGATCGCCGAGCGACGCTCCGATCGCAGCAAGGAGACGCGCGCGCCCAGGGCGCGCGGCGGCTCCGCCGCGGCCGCGATCGGCCGGAGCCGGCGGGCTCCCACCCGCCCTCGGGCCACACACGGAGCCCTGAACGCCAACGCGCCCGCCCGTCCCGACGGACGAGCGGGCGCGTTCACGCGAGCGCAGAGCTCAGAACCCGGTGCTGAGCGTGAGGCGCAGCGTGCGGGGCGCGCCGGGCATGATGTTGTTGTTCCCGTGCGACGTCGCGTAGTAGCGCGCGTCGAGCAGGTTCTCGACATTCAGCTGCGCGCGCGCGTGGGCGCCGAGCGAGAGGAACAGCGCGCCGTCCACGCGCGTGAAGCCGGGCAGCGTCACCGCGTTGTCGATCGCGGCGTACATCTTCGCCTGCTGCACGACGCCCAGGCCGGCCGAGAGGATCGGGGCGACGCGCACGCGGTTCCAGAGCGAGAAGGTCTCGCGCGGCACCAGCGCGACCGTCTGCCCCGCCTTCGCCGCCGCCGTCGTGCTCACGATCTCGGCGCGCTGCGCGGCGTAGCCACCGGCGACCTGCCAGCGGTCCGTCAGCTGGCCCGTGAGGCCCAGCTCCCAGCCCGTCGTGCGCTGGCTGCCCGTCTGCACCGTGCGCGTCGGGTCCGTCGGATCGGGCGCCGACGTGTTCGTGCGGTCGAGGCGGAAGATCGCGCCCGTGAGCGCGAGGTCGCGATTCACGTCCCACTTCGCGCCCAGCTCGCGGTTGCGGAAGCGCTCGGGCTCCAGCGTCTGCGTGGTCGCGGTGAGCGACGAGAACTGGTCGCCCGAGCTGGGGAGGAAGGAGACGCCGTACGAGCCGTACACCGACACCGGCTCCATCGGCTTGTAGACGAGCCCCGCGCGCGGCGACAGCATGCGGTCGTCGCGACGCAGCGTCTGCCCGTTGCGGTGGTTCTGGAAGCGGATGTCGAAGCGCTCGGCGCGCAGGCCGACGACCGCCTGCAGCTGCGACGTCAGCGCGACCTGGTCCTGCACGTACGCCGAGGCGACCGTCGTCGTCGCACGGTTGTCGGCGTCGGTCGCGCTCTGTCGGAACGTCACCGGGATGCTCACCGTCGGGCTGGCGAACGGCACGCTCGTCGACGTCGCGGTGCCGCCGAAGTAGCCCGTCTCGCGGTAGTTGTCGCTCGCCTGCCGTCCGAGCTCCGCGCCCGCCAGCAGCGTGTGGCGCACGCGCCCCGTCGACACCGCCCAGGTGACGTCCGTCTGGTTGAACAGGTTCGCGCGGTCGGTCGCGTTGGCGTAGGCCGAGAGCGCGACCTGCGTCCCGGCGGCGTTCACCGCGCCCGGGAAGACGTTCTGGTAGAACTTGTCGTAGCGCGCCCAGCGCGTGCGGTTGCGCACCGTCACGCCGCGGCCGGCCTCGTGGTCGACCGTCATCGTGCCGGCGTGCACGCGCAGCGCGGAGTAGCTCGAGTCCGGGTTGCCGAAGAACGTCGTCGGGTCGCCGCCCGACGGCGCGCCGCGGAACGACGGCACGCCGCGGTCGACGTTGCGGTCGTCGCCGAACCACTCGTACCCCAGGCGTACGACCGTGCGCGCGCCCGCGGTCAGCGCGAGCGTAGGGTTGACGCCGAAGCGCGTCAGGTCCGCCCGGTCGCGGAAGCCGCCGGCGCGCTCGTACATGCCGTTCACGCGCGCGGCGACGGCGGTGCCGAAGCCCTGGCCGACGTCCACCGCGCCGCGGCGCTGGTCGAACGCGCCGCCGGTGAGCGTCAGCGCGCGCGTCGGCGCCCACTGCGCTTCCTTGCTCACGCGGTTGATCACGCCGCCGCCGCCGCCGCGCCCGAAGATCATCGCGTTCGCGCCCTTCAGCGCCTCCACGCGCTCGACGTTGTACAGGTCGCGGAAGTACTGCGCGTCGTCGCGCACGCCGTCGACGAAGAAGTCCGCGGTCGAGCTGTTGCCGCGGATCGTCGGCGCGTCGCGGTGCCCCTCGCCCTGCCCCATCGTCACGCCGGGCACGTAGCGCGCGAGATCCTGCATGCCCTGCATCGCCTGGTCGGCGATGAGGTCGCGCGAGACGACGGTCACGGCCTGCGGCGTGTCGCGCAGCGGCGTGTCGGTCTTCGTGGCCGTCCGGGTGCGCGAGGCCACATAGCCGCGCCGGCGGGCAGCCTCGCCGGTCACGAGGACACGCCCGAGGGCGTAGCCGTCGGCCTTGCCAGCGACGGGCGCGGCGCCCGCGGCCACGACGATGGCCGATCCAGCGTCGGCGAAGCGCACGGCGAGCCCGGAGCCCGCGAGCAGCCGGCGCAGCCCCTCGGCCGGCGTCATGGTGCCGACGACCGGGCCGGCGCGGAGGCCGGCGAGCGGCGCCTCGACCTTCAGGCGGAGCCCGGTCTGCCGCGCGAGCGCCGCGAGGGCGTCGGCGAGCGGCTGGACGGGGATGTCGAGGCGCACGGTGGCGGCGGTGTCGGCCACCGCGGCCTGCGGGCCCTGGAGGACGGACGGCGCGGCGCGCAGGGCGGCCGGCAGGGCGGTGGTCAGCCCGGCGGCGCAGCACAGCCCACAGACGACGAGAGTACGCACGGGAGAGCGATCGAGGAGCGCGGGAGAATCCCGGCAGGAGAATCCCGACAGGGGAATCCCGACAGGGTGACTCGGAATGGCGGGTATGGTACCCAGGCCACCGAATCCCGTCAATTCCATTCGGGATTGATTCGCGCGCCTGCGCCGGATCGTGACACGCGCGCGCCGCCCCGCGCCTGCGCCTTCCGCGCTACCTTGGGCGCGTCCCCTGTCCGCCCGACGCCCACCGCTCCGACCGGCTCCGACCGATGGCCTTCCTTCCGCTGCGCAGCCTGCCGCCCCGCCCCGCCGCCGCCCTCGCCGACGCCTGGCTCGACCGGCTGGCCGAGCGGCTGCACGCCCCCGGCGCGGACACGCCCGACGCGCGCGCGGTCATCTGCCGCGACACGCTGGCCGAGCTGCTCTACCCGGGCTTCGCGCCGCGGCTGGAGGAGGCGCTCGTGGACGAGTCGATCCCGCTCGGGACGCGGCTCGCGCTCTCCGCGCTCGACCCGCGCAACGTCACCCTGGAGCCCGAGTACTACGCCGACTGCGACGACGCGCAGTTCCAGCCGGTCAAGCCGCTGCTCTGGCTCTGGTACTCGTTCGACCGCTCACCGCTCGGCGGCCAGCACGTGGAGCTCGGCGTGCGGCTCCGCCGGCTGCTGGCGCCGCTGATCTTCCGCCGCTGCGGGGCCAACTTCAAGTGCTTCCAGCACGTCGAGTTCTCGTTCGGCTACAACATGGAGGTCGGCGACGACGTCGTCGTCCACCGCCACGTCCTCCTCGACGACCGCGGCGGGATCGTGCTCGGCAACAAGGTCTCGATCTCGGACTACGCGAACGTCTACAGCCACACGCACAGCATCGTCGAGCAGCGCGACGTCACGAACGTCACGACGGTCCTCGGCGACGGCGTGCGCGTGACGTACCACGCGACGGTGCTCGCGGGCGTGCACGTCGGCGAGCAGGGGATGGTGGGCGCGTGCGCGGTGGCGACGAAGGACGTGCGTCCCTACCACGTGAACGTGGGGATCCCGGCGAAGAGCATCGTCGTCAAGCCCAACGCGCCTCGCGAGGAGGCGTGGGTCTCGGCCGCCGCCCGCGAGAAGTCGCGCGATTGATCTGGTCTGGCGCGCCGATTCCTGTCGTACGGGATCGGTGCGCTGCGGGGCGCGGCGGGCACGGGCTCCGGCTCCCGGCGACCTTGCGCTGCGGAGCCCCGATCGCGCTCCGCGCATCGGGTCTCCTTGCTACGGTCGCAGGTCGCCTCCGCCCGCCCCCGCCGCGCCCCGCCCTAAGTCGTCGCGCGAGCACCTGCTCGGCGCTCGGCGCTCACTCGCCTCGGGGCGTGGCCTGCATTTCCACGCAGTCCTCTGCTCCCGCGCGGGCCTCTCTCGACGCTCGACGCTCGCCGCTCGACGCTGCAGGTCACACGACCCGCAGCACGTCCTCCAGCGGTCCCGCATCGCCGCCACCCAGCAGGTGCAGCACGTGGTCGAGCGCCTCGCGCTCGCGCGGCCACGCGAGGCGCGCGCGCGCGTCCTCGGGCGACAGCCACGCGAACTCGCCGTGCTCGGGACCGAGCGTCGGTGCGTCCGCCGCCGCGACGAACGCGCAGAACGCGACCGCCACCTGCACGCTGCCCATGCCGTGCAGGTAGAACGCCTGCGTCGTCACGTTGTACAGGCGCTCGACGGCGAGCCCCGTCTCCTCCGCGACCTCGCGCAGTGCGGCCTGCTCGGGGCGCTCGCCCGGCTCGATGCGGCCGTGCACGGCCTCCCACGCGAGTGGGCAGCGCGTGCCCTGCGCGGCGCGGCGCAGCACGAGCACTTGCCACGCGCCGGGGCGTGGATGCACGACGTAGACGTCCACGACGCCGACGCGCAGCTCGGGACCGGCGCTCATCGCGCCGCCTTGTTGGTGAGGATGGTCACGCGCGAGAGTTAGCCTCCTGTCCACGGGTGCGTAACCGGCGGCGTCACGCTGGCGGCGCGGGCGACGGCGGACGGCAGCGCGTCGCGAGCGGCAGCAGCTCGAACGTGTCGTCGAGATCGGGGAGCGGCGCCGGCGCCTCGACGGTCCGCTCGCGCTCCACGGGCCGCGTCACCTGTTGCTCCGCGACACGTGCGGTGGCCGCGCCGACCGGAGCGCCCACGGCGTGCGGTGCCGCGGCCGGCGCCACGCGCTCCACGGGCGGATCCAGGACGCGCAGCAGCTCCTCGGCGCTCGTCGCGCCGGCGCGCACCGCGGCCGCGCCGCTCTCCCACAGCGTGGTCATCCCGAGCGCGTGCGCGGCGTGCGCCAGCGACGGCGCATCCGCCCCGTCGGCGATGCGGCGCGTGATGGTCCCGCCGGCCCGCAGCACCTCCACCAGCGCGAGCCGCCCGCGGTACCCGGCGCCGCCGCACGCCGCGCACGTGTTGCCGATGTCCGCCGCCACCCAGCACGCGTCGCCCTCCGGCGCGACGCCACGCAGGCGCGCGTCACGCCATCCAGCCGCGCGCGGCCGCCGACAGCTCCCGCACAGCCGGCGCACGAGCCGCTGCGCCACCACGCCGCGCAGCGCCGCGGCCACCGTGCTGGGCTCCACGCCGACATCGGCCAGGCGCGTCACCGCGCTCGCCGCGTCGATGGTGTGCAGCGTCGCCAGGACGAGGTGCCCCGTGAGCGCGGCCTGCGCGGCGATCGCCGCCGTCTCGCGGTCGCGCACCTCGCCCACCAGCACGACGTCCGGGTCCTGCCGCAGGATCGCGCGCAGCGCGGTCGCGAACGTCATCCCGGTGCGCTCGTTCACCTGCACCTGCACGACGCCCGGCAGCCGCCGCTCGACGGGATCCTCGACCGTCACGACGTTCACGCCGCCGCGCGCCAGGATGCGCCCCAGCGCCGCGTAGAGCGTGGTCGTCTTGCCGGAGCCCGTCGGCCCGGTCACCAGCACGAGCCCCTCGCGCGCGTCCAGCAGCTGCGCCACGCGCGCCGCGTCGCCGCTGGAGAAGCCCAGCGCCTCGAACGTCCCCGGCGCGGCCTCGGGCGCCTGCAGGCGCAGCACGACGTTCTCGCCGCGCGCCGCGGGCAGCGTCGACAGCCGCAGGTCCACGACACCGGCGGCGACGCGCACGCGCGCCCGCCCGTCCTGCGGCCGCAGCCGGTCCGCGATGTCGCACCCGGCGAGGATCTTCAGCCGCGACACGAGCGGCAACCCGACGTCGCGCGGCAGCGTCTCCACCGACCGCAGCACGCCGTCCACGCGGTGCCGCACGCGGACGGCGTCCTCCCCGGTCTCGACGTGCACGTCGCTCGCACCCGCGCGCAGCGCGTCCTCGACCAGCCGCTCCACGAGCCGCACGACGTCCGCCGCCGCCCGCTCGGTGGTGACGGGCGCGCGGGGCGGTGCTGGCGGCGGCGGACGGCGAGTGCTCACGAGACGATGGGCGCGGGATTCGGCGCGAGCTCGGTGTGTCCGAGTCTCGCACCGGCCGCACGCATCACCCGCATCGCCGCGACGCGGGACGGCACGCCGCGCCGCCGACCCGTCAGAGCACGCGCCAGAAGTCGCGCGTGACGTCCAGCGAGAACGTCCAGCGCCCGTCGCGCAGCCCGCGCGCGACATCCATGCGCACGAGGTCGAAGAACAGGTACGCGCCCGCACCCACCGCGGGTGACCAACCTGCCTGCCCCGGCCGGAAGGGCGACGGCCGCGCGAGGTAGACGGTGTGCGCGAACGGCGCGAGCGTCGCGCGCGCCGGCGAACGCCCGTAGCGCCCCAGCGAGATCGACGGAAACGGTACCGGCGTCCGCCACTCCACGCGCTGGCTCGCGCCGAAGCGGCCCGCGAACGCGTGGAAGTCGTAGCCCGGCCCCGTCACCGGACCGCCCAGGTACACGAGCTCCTGCGGCGGGAGATCGGTCCGCACCCGCGCCGGATCCCCGGAGCCGGCGCTGCCCCGGCCGGGTGCGAGCAGCCCGACCTCCGACGACGCGACGACGCCCGCGAGCGTCGTCCGCGTCACGAGTCGATTCGTCTCCGCCGCACCGACCGGGCGCTCCAGCTCCAGCGTCAGCGCGCCGCGCCCAAAGTGGCCGCACGCGTCGCCCTGCGGGCACGCGAGGCCGTTGTTGCGCCCCGACGTCCAGGTGCCGCCGCGCACCTCCGCGCGCCAGCGCAGCGACGTCCCGAACGGCCCCGTCACCGCTGCCCGCTCGGCCAGCGCGGTGAGCCGCAGCCCGGAGATCGTCGCCGCCGGGATTGTCGGCTCGTAGGCGCCGCTCAGCGGCCGCGCGCGCACCGACACCGCGTCCTGCATCTCGTAGCCGAGCGTGAGCGTCGTGCGGATGTCGCGCCAGAGCGGGAGCGACGCGCCCAGCTGCACGCCCGCGACGTCGTACGGATCCGTCCAGTCGCTCCCGAACTCCTGCGCCGCGAGCGAGTTGCGCGCGAGCGACACCTCCGGCTCGTCGCCGGCCTCGCGGTACGTGCGGAAGCCCTCGATGCGCAGTGCGCCGCCGGTGGCCCAGCGGCGCTCCAGCGTCAGCGCGCCCTTCGCCTGCCGGTCCGCGAAGCCGTAGCGCCCCTGTGCGCGCAGCGCGTAGCCGCCGCCCAGCCGCGTCAGGTAGCCGGCGCCCAGCGCGAGCCCCTCCGCGCGGTTCACGCGCACGAAGTCCGAGATCGCGCGCGCCGACAGCGCGCTCCCGCGCGCGCGCTGCAGCACCTGCGCCTGCACGAGCGCGCGCGCCTGCGCCTGTACCCGCTGCACGTCGTCGTCCGTGACCATCGTGACGTCGGGCGGGATGGCGTCCAGGATCGAGCCCTCGAACCTGTACGCGCGGCGCTCGGCCGGCGACGCGAACACCAGCTCCGGGCCGGTGAACGTCGTCATCGGCAGCTCCTGGTTCACGCGGTAGTCGCCGATGTCCCAGCGGCCGCGGATGATGCCACGCGCCGGGAAGTCCATCCACGTGCCCACGCGCCGCACCTCCACCTCCTGGCGGCGCGGCAGCCAGAAGCGGCCCTGCACGAGCGCGTTCTCGAGGACGATCGACACGTCCTCGTTGCGCTTGTCGAGGTACGACGCGTTGGTGAAGGTGAACGCCATGCGCACCACCTGCGCGTCGGCGCGGTCCACGAACAGCGTCCCGACGAAGCGCGCCTGCGTCGGGTCCTTCGGCCGCACCTGCACCTCCAGCACGTTCACCGTCCGGTCGCCCAGGCGGATGCCGAGCGAGTCGCGGATCGCGAAGTCGTAGAGCGCCTCGCCGCTGGGGGACAGGGGATGCGGCACGTCGGCCACGTCGCGCCCCTCGCCCACGCGGATGACGTTCGGGAAGTTGTTCTGGACGATCCCGAACCGGTCGCGGTAGAACGAGTTGTCGGTCGGGAGCACGGTCGTGTCCCGCGAGCCGATGACGCGCTGCTTGCTCAGGCTCGGCGCGCGCCAGTAGACTTCCGTCGCCACCTGCGTGGCCTGGATGACCTTCGGCGGCGTGGCGATCACGTCGCCGAGCTGGCCGAGGAAGGTGAGGGTGCCGCGGGCCAGCGCGCGGTAGTCGCGCAGCGCCGTGTCGGCGAGCTGCACGCGCCGCCGCTCCGCGGACCGCCGCACCAGCGCGATCGACGTCGAGTCGTTCCAGCCGTTCGCCGTCGGCGTCGCGCCCTGTGCGACGGCAGCGGCCGGCAGCGCGGCGATGATCGCCACGAGCATCACCGTGGCGGTCCTCGGGCGACGGTACGTCGGGCGCGTCGGTCGCATCTCTCGCGTGTCACGCATGCCGCAGTCTCGCCGGGGCGCGGGCGCGCGGCAAGCGCAGTCCCAGCGCACGTCCCTGCCCCGGCTTCGCCGTCCTTCCTCGCACATCGTGCTCGCCTTCGACGACTTCCGCGCGCTCGCCGCGCCCGGCACGCTGGTGCCCGTGTGGCGCGACTGCCTGCTCGACACCGACACGCCCGTGTCGGCGTTCGCCAAGCTGCGGCGCGGCCCGTTCGCGTTCCTGCTGGAGAGCGCGCCCGCCGGCGGCGAGACCTGGAGCCGCTACACCTTCCTCGGCACCGAGCCGCGCGGCGCGTGGCGGCTGGCCGACGGCGTGGTCGAGGACTGGACGCCGGAGTCCGGCTGGCACAACGCCCGCACGCCCGCCGACCCGCTCGCCGACCTGCAGGCGATCGTCGCCGGCTTCCGGCCGGCCGACGTCGCCGCGCTCGGGCCGTTCTGGGCGGGTGCGGTGGGCTTCTTCGCGTATGACGTGGTGCGCCACATCGAGCGGCTGCCGAACGCGCCGCCGCGCGGCGTGCAGGCGCCCGACGCGCTCTTCGTCTTCACGCGCGCGCTGGTCGTGATCGACAACCTGCGCGCGCAGGCGCGCGTCGTCGTCGGCGTGCCGGTGGACGAGGCGACCGCGGGCGATCCGCACGACCTGCGCGCCGCGTACGATGACGCCGTCGCGACGGTCGATGCGACGATCGCGCGGCTGCGCGCGCCGCTGCCGCTCCCCGCGCTCGACCTCGATCCGGCCGCCGCGCCGGCGGTGGGCGAGAGCACGTACGAGCGGGAGCGCTTCATCGCCGACGTCGACCGCATCAAGGAGTACGTGCGCGCCGGCGACTGCTTCCAGGCGCTGCTGGCGCGCCGCATCCGCGTGCCGCACGACTTCGACTCCTCGGCGCTGTACCGCGCGCTGCGCGCCATCAACCCGTCGCCGTACATGTACCACCTGGTGCTCGACGGGGTGGAGCTGGTGGGCTGCTCGCCCGAGCTGATGGTGCGCGTCGCCGACCGCCGCGTCATCGTGCGCCCCATCGCCGGCACGCGCCCGCGCGGCGCCACGCCCGCCGCCGACGAGGCGATGGCGGCCGAGCTGCTCGACGACGAGAAGGAGCGGGCCGAGCACGTGATGCTGGTGGACCTCGGCCGCAACGACGTGGGGCGCGTGGCGCGCTACGGCAGCGTCGAGGTGACGAGCCTCATGCACATCGAGCGCTACTCGCACGTGCTCCACATCGTCAGCCAGGTGGAGGGCACGCTGGTCGACGACCGCTCGGCCATCGACGTCTTCCGCGCGGTCTTCCCGGCCGGCACGATGAGCGGCGCGCCCAAGGTCCGCGCGATGGAGATCATCGACGAGCTGGAGCCCGAGCGCCGCGGCCCGTACGCGGGCGCGGTGGGCTACATCGCGGCGGGCGACCAGCGCATGGACATGGCGATCACCATCCGCACCTGCGTCATCGCGGGCGGGGAGGCCAGCGTCCAGGCCGGGGCCGGCATCGTCTACGACTCCGACCCGGTGAAGGAGTGGGAGGAGACCGAGAACAAGGCGCGCGCGATGCTGACCGCCATCGGCCGGGTCCGGGCGGCGGCGCCGCGGCCGACCGGCTGAGCACGCGGCGCCGGGACCATTAGATTCGGGGCATGTCGTTCCACCTCGTCGACGCCCACGGCACCACGCTCGCCGACTTCCCGCCCGGGGGCGGGTCGCTCGTCGTCGGGCGCTCCGCGGAGTGCTCGCTGGTCCTCTCCGACCCCACGGTCTCCCGGCGCCACGCCGAGGTGCACATCGTGGACGACCATCTGGTCGTGATGGACCTGGGGTCGCGGAACGGCACCTTCCGCAACGGCGTGCGCGTGGAGCGCGCGCGCCTGCGCGCCGGCGACGTGGTCGCCTTCGGCGTCGTGCCGCTGCGCGTCGAGGGCGAGGGCGAGAACGGCGAGGTCCAGCAGCTGGTGGTGCTCGACAACGGCGGCGCGGCCCCGAGCGCGGCCCCGAGCGCGGCCCCGAGCGCGGAGCCCGAGCTGCTCCCCGCGGAGGCGACCTCCGGGTCGCGCCCCGCGTCGGACCTCGACGAGGGGGCGGGCCGCGCGACGCCGAGCGCCGACGCACCGGCCGTCCCGCAGGAGGCCGAGCCCGGGCCCCCGCCGGGCGCCACGCTCCTGAAGCCAATCGCGCAGCCCGCGGCCCCGCCGGCGGTGGGCACGGCCCGGACGCCCGCCCGCAGCGCCGCGCCGATCCCCGCGGCCGCCCCCGTCCTCGCCGCTGCCCCGGCGCAGCCCGCCCCGCCCGCGTCCGCGGATCCGGACGGCGAGCCGCCCATCGTGGCCGAGCGCGAGGCGGCGTCGCCGCAGGAGCTCACCGCGCGGCGCCTGCAGCAGCTCCTCGAGGCGACGAAGGCCCTCGGCGGCGCGGCGGACGTCGCGGCCGTGCACGAGCGCATCGTCGGCGCGGCGCTGCGCACGCTCGACGCGGACCGCGCGGCCATCCTGCTCACGAGCGACTACGACGCGCAGCTGGTGCCCGCCGTCGCGCGCGACCGCTGGGGCGCGGACCTCATCGCCGCCGGTGCGCCGCCGGTGCCGCGCACCATCACGCGCGCCGCGCTCGCGCGCCGCAGCGCGCTGCTCACCGTCGACGCCACCGCAGACCCACGCTTCGTCGGCCAGTCGGTGCTGCGGCAGCGCGTGCGCTCCGCCATGTGCGCGCCGCTGCTGGACGCCGAGGGCGGTGCGTTCGGCGCGCTGTACGTCGACAGCGCCGATCCGCATCGCCAGTTCGCCGAGGCGGACCTCGACTTCCTCACGGCGTTCGCGTCGCTGGGGGCGGCGTCGCTGGAGAACGCGCGGCTGGCCGAGCGCGTGCGGCGCGAGGCCGTGGCGCGCGAGAACTTCGCGCGCTACTTCGCGCCGCCCGTCGCCGAGCGCATCGCGCGCTCGCAGGATGCGGTGCGGCTGGGGGGCGAGCGGCGCACGGTCGCCGTGCTGTTCGCCGACCTGCGCGGCTTCACCAAGCTCGCGGCCGAGCTGTCGCCGGACGACCTCGCGGAGACGCTCAGCGACTTCCTGAGCGGCATGGTGGAGTGCGTGTTCCGCCACGGCGGGACGCTCGACAAGTTCATCGGCGACTGCGTGATGGCGCAGTGGGGCGCGCCCGAGAGCGGCGCCGACGACGCCGACCGCGCGCTGGCCGCGGCGATCGACATGCTGGGCGCCGTGGACGCGCTCAACGCGCGCCGCGTGGCCGCGCACCGCAAGCCGCTCGCGATCGGCATCGGCCTGTCGTACGGCGAGGTGTTCGCGGGCAACATCGGCTCCGAGCGCCGCCTCGAGTTCACGGTGATCGGCGACGTCGTGAACCAGGCGAGCCGGCTGTGCGACGCCGCGGGCGCCGGCGAGATCCTGCTCGCGGACTCGTTGCGGCGGGCGCTGCGACGCCCCGCCCCGCGCATGCGCGAGTCCGACGCCCTGGGCACGACGCCCGTGCACGTCGTGGCGCTCGCGGAGTGAGCGCGCTGCTCGACGCCGCGCCCGCGGGTCACGTGCGGCTCGCGGTGCGCGGCGCGACGCTCGTCTGCCGCGCCGACCTCGCCGACGACCTCGCGCGCGCGATCGCGGAGCACGGGTCGCTGACGGCCTTCGCGCGCGCGCAGCCTGGCCGCCGCGAGCTGCGTGGCCGCGCCGCCGCGTGGGCGGTGTCGCTGCCCGGCGGCGATGCCGTCGTGGTGCGCCACTCGTGGCACGGCGGGCTGCTCGCGCGCGTCACGCGCGACCTGTTCGTCGCGCCGTCGCGCGCGCCGCACGAGCTCGCGCTGAGCGAGCGCCTGCGCGCGGCCGGCGTGCGCACGCCGGAGGTGGTGGCGTACGCGCTGTATCCGGCGGGGCCGGGGCTCGTGCGCGCCGACGTGATGACGCGGCTCGTGCCGGACGCGCAGGACCTCGCGGCGCTTCTGCGCACGCTGCCGCTGATGCGCGACCCGCGCGGGCCGTGGGTGCGCGCGACGGGCGCGCTGCTGCACGCGCTCGCGCACTCGGGCGTGCGGCATCCGGACCTCAACCTCAAGAACGTGCTCGTGACGCCAGCGCCGCGCGCCGAGGATCCCGACGCGCTGGACGCCTGGGTGCTCGACCTCGACGTCGCGCGCCAGAAGGAGGCGGCGTCCGACGCGCGCCGCCACGTGATCGGCGAGGCCAACTTGCGCCGGCTGGAGCGCTCGATCCACAAGTGGCGCACGCAGCGCGGGCTCGCCGTGTCGGATCTGGAGCTCGACTGCCTGCGGCTGATGGCGCGCCGCGGCCCGGATGCGCACGTGGACCTCGTCTGGCGCCCGGGCCACAACTCCGGCACGACGTGAGCGTTCCGCGCGAGGCCACCGTCCTGCCGCCCATCGCGCGCCGCACCGACGCGCCGTACGCGCACGTCCCGCTGCGCCGCGTGTGCGTGGTGATGATGAGCGCCGTCGGCGACGCGGTGCACGTGCTGCCGCTGCTCACCGCGCTCCGTCGCCTGCAGCCCGCGCCGCACGTGACCTGGGTGCTGCAGCCGGGCCCCGCGACGCTCGTGCGGGGCCATCCCGCCGTCGACGACATCGTGCTCTTCGACCGCTCGGCCGGCGCGCAGGGCTTCCTCGACGTGCGGCGTGCGCTGCACGAGCGCGGGCCGTTCGACCTGTGCATCGACCTGCAGGTCTACTTCAAGGCGGGGCTCATCACCGGCTTCGTGCCGGCGCCGGTGAAGCTCGGCTTCGACCGGGCGCGCGCGCGCGACTTCAACTGGCTGTTCACGAACGCGAAGGTCCCGCCGCACCCGATGCAGCACGTGCAGGACCAGTACTTCGAGTTCCTCGACGCGCTCGGCGTGCCGCACGATCCGGTGGTCTGGGACCTCGGCCCGTGGCCGCAGGAGCGCGCGTGGCAGCGCGACTTCTTCGCGCCCATCCAGCGACCCGTCGCGTCGATCGTCGTCGCCACCAGCAAGCCGCAGAAGGACTGGCTGCCCGAGCGCTGGGCCGCGGTGTGCGACGCGCTGTACGCGGACTACGGGCTGCAGCCGGTGCTGGTCGGCGGGCGCTCGGAGCGCGAGCTGGCGGCGGAGGCGATCATCATGCGCGAGGCGCGCCACAGGCCGGTGTCCGCGCTCGGCAGCGGGCTGCGCAACCTCGTGTCGATCCTCGACGGCTCGGCGCTCGTGCTGTCGCCGGACACGGGGCCGCTGCACATGACCGTCGCGCTCGACCGGCCGGTGGTGTCGCTCATCGGCTACTCGAACCCGAAGCGCGTGGGGCCGTACCGGAAGTTCCGCGACCTGATGATCGACGCGTACGGCGAGCCGGGCGAGGACTACCCGATCTCGATGGAGAACCGGATGGACCGGCTGCCGCGCATCACCGTCGCGCAGGTGCTCGAGAAGGTGGAGCGCTGGCGCACGCACTACGGCGATCGACCCTAGGGGACGAACTCGCGGCGCCCGAGCGCCGTTTGCGGCCGACTGTGACACGAAAACGTCACGGCGCCCGTCATGAAGATCGGCAGCGGGGGTAACGAGACTTGGAAGAGGGCGCGCATGTCGTGACCGAATCGTTACACGACGCTCGCGCTGCCCACTCCCTCCCCTCTCTCGTCCCATGTGGAACCTCACCGTCGCCCGGCGCATGTACCTCGCCGTCGGGCTGTCGATCGCGATCGGCGGCACGCTGACCACCGCACTGCTCGTCCGCCAGGCCGCGCTCGCGCGCTCGTACGCCGAGATGCTGGCCGGCCCGGTGCAGGCGCGCCGCGACGCGATCGTCGCGCAGGTCCACTTCAAGACGCAGATGCAGGAGTGGAAGAACATCCTCATCCGCGGGCACGAGGCCGAGGCGCGGGAGAAGTACACGAAGCAGCTGCATGAAGAGGAGGCACGCGTGGCGTCGCGCGTCGACTCCCTGCGGACGCTCGTCGCGGGCGACACGATCGCGTTGCGCCTGACGGAGCAGTTCTCGAAGGCGCACGCCCAGCTGGACCAGGAGTTCGACTCGGCGCTGGTCGTGTTCGTCGCCGCTGACGGGAAGAACCCCGCCGTCGCGGACAGCATGATGAAGGGGCGCGACCGCGCGCCGACCGAGGTGCTCACGCAGCTCGCGGACACGCTCACGGCGCACGTCGACACCCTGGTCGCGCGTCAGGCGGTGACGGTCGCGCGCGAGCGGCAGCTGCTGTCGCTCGCGGCAGTCGTGCTCTTCGCCGGCGTCGTCGTGGCGAGCGTGCTTGCGGTGCGCCGCGTCATCCGCCCGCTGTCGGATCTCGTGGTCGTCGCCGACGGCGTGGCGCGCGGCGACGTCGAGCAGGCGATCAC
This sequence comes from Roseisolibacter agri, assembly GCF_030159095.1. Taxonomy (NCBI): domain Bacteria; kingdom Pseudomonadati; phylum Gemmatimonadota; class Gemmatimonadia; order Gemmatimonadales; family Gemmatimonadaceae; genus Roseisolibacter; species Roseisolibacter agri. The sequence continues at coordinate 320,687 of NZ_BRXS01000007.1, read as the reverse complement.
CTACGACGCGCGCGACGAGATCGGCGCGCTGGCGGCATCGTTCCGCCGCTCGGTCGAGACGCTGCGCGAGGTCGTGTCCGAGACGACGCGCCTGACGCAGGCGGCGCAGATCGGCGACCTGTCGGCGCGCGGCGACGCGGCGCGCTTCGAGGGCGCGTTCGGCCAGCTGGTCGGCGGGCTCAATGCAACGCTCGATGCCGTCGTGGCGCCCGTGAGCGAAGCGGCGATCGTGCTCGAGCGCGTCGCGGCGCGCGACCTCACGCGGCGCGTCACCGGCGAGTACCGCGGCGACCACGCGCGCATCAAGTCGGCGGTGAACACCGCGGCCGACGGGCTGGCGGACGCGCTGCGCGATATCGCCGCGGTCGGTGAGCAGGTCGGCGCCGCGGGTGCCCAGATCGAGTCGAGCGGCCGCGCGCTGGCTGACGGCGCGGTGCGCCAGTCCGATGCGGTGAGCGAGGTCTCGCGCGACATCCAGGAGCTCTCGGCCAGCGCCGAGCAGATGTCGGCCAGCCTGCACGAGATCGCGGCGATGAGCCAGCAGAACGCCGATGGCGCTGCCCAGGCGCGCACGGTCGCCGAGGCGACGCGCTCCCACGTGGATGCCAGCAGCGCGAGCCTCGCGCAGCTGACGAGCGCGATCGCACGGATCAAGGCGAGCGCCGACTCCACCGCGAAGATCGTCCGCACGATCGACGAGATCGCGTTCCAGACGAACCTGCTCGCGCTCAACGCCGCGGTCGAGGCGGCGCGCGCCGGCGACGCGGGCCGCGGCTTCGCGGTCGTCGCGGAGGAGGTGCGGGCGCTCGCGCTCCGCAGCGCCGAGGCCGCGCGCACGACGGCGCAGCTGATCGAGGAGAGCGTGCAGCACGCCGAGGCGGGCGTGCGGCATCAGGGCACGATGACCGATGGCCTGCGCCAGATCGACGTCAGCGTCCAGCGCGTGCTCGGCGTCGTCGGCGAGATCGCCGAGGCGAGCCGCGAGCAGCGCGACGGCGTGGCGCAGGTCGCGGCTGGCGTCACACAGGTCACCGACGGCGTCACGCGCATCGCGGCGACCATGGACTCGGTCACCGAGGTGACGCAGGGCGCGGCCGCGTCGGCCGAGGAGTCCGCGGCGGCGGCCGAGTCGCTGGCCGGCGAGGCGACGGAGCTCGCCCGCGTGGTGGGGACGTTCGTCCTGCCCCCGCGTGACGGCGCCGGCGCGCACGTCGTGCCCGCCGCGGTGGCGAGCCGCATGCGCGGCGGCGTCCCCCGCTAGACGACCCGCAGCGGCCCGAACTCGTACTGCAGCCCCACCTCGCGCAGCAGGGCGACGGTGCGCACGAGCGACAGCCCCATGACGGCGAAGTAGTCGCCGTCGATGCGCTCGACGATGGTCGCACCGTAGCCCTGGATGCCGTACGCGCCCGCCTTGTCCATCGGCTCGCCCGTGGCGACGTACGCCGCGATCTCGGCGTCGGTGAGCGGGCGGAAGGTGACGCGGACGCGCTCCACCGCGCTCGCCTCGCGCACGCCGACGCCGTCCTCGAGGCGCACCGCCATCCCCGTGAACACCTCGTGCGTGCGGCCGGCGAGACGGCGCACCATCTCGCGCGCCTCCGCCACGTGCGCGGGCTTGCCGAGGATCTCACCGTCGATGACGACGGTGGTGTCGGCCGCGACGACGTACGCCTGCGGCTCCAGCGCCGCGACCGCGCGCGCCTTCTCGCGCGCCAGCCGCTCGGTGTAGGCGTCGGGCGCCTCGCCGGCGCGCACGCTCTCGTCGACGTCGGCGGGGCGCACGCTGTGGCGCACGCCGATCAGGTCGAGCAGGTCGCGGCGGCGCGGCGACTGCGACGCGAGCACCACCCGCGGGGCCTTCGGGGTCGTCACGGGATCAGCACGGGTTCAGCGCTCCAGCCACAGCGTCACGGGGCCGTCGTTCACCAGCTCCACCTGCATCATCGCGCCGAACTCGCCCGTCTCGACGCGCGGGCCGCGGGCCCGCAGCCGCTCGACGAAGCGCTCGTAGAGCGGGATTGCCAGCTCGGGCCGCGCGGCGTCGATGAAGCTCGGCCGCTTTCCCTTGCGCGCGTCGCCGTAGAGCGTGAACTGCGACACGACGAGCAGCGCGCCGCCGACGTCCGCGAGCGCGAGGTTCATCCTGTCGTCCGCGTCCGCGAACACCCGCAGGCCGAGCACCTTGTCGACCATCCAGTCGAGCTGCTCGTCGCCGTCGGCGTGCGTGAAGCCGACGAGCAGCAGGAAGCCGCGCTCGATGCTCCCGGTCACGCGCACGCCGCCCGACTCGTCGGCGACGCGCACCTCGGCGTGCGCGACGCGTTGAACGAGGACGCGCACGTCAGGTCGCGAGGACGGCGGCGGGGCGGGTCTTCGCGCGGCGGCGGTACAGCCCCGCGTCGGCCGCGGCCAGCGCGGCGGCCAGCGTCTCGCCGCCGTCGGCCGGCAGGTGGTGCGCGCCGACCGTCGCCGAGACGACGTAGGGGCTGTGTGGCGAGCGGCGGCGCGCCAGCGCGTCGCGCAGCCGCTGCTCGTACGCTTCCGCGACGGCGGAGTCCGCGCGCAGCGTGCCGGGGAGCAGGCTCAACGCGCGCGAGACCTCACCCGCCTCGCTGATGCCACGGCCCTCCGGCTCGTGCACGAGCGCCACGAACTCGTCGCCGCTCCACCGCGCCACGAGCCCCTGCGCGCCCACGACCTCGCGCAGCGCGTGCGCGACGGCGGTGAGCGCCTCGTCGCCGGCGGCGTGGCCGTGGGCGTCGTTGATGCGCTTCAGCCCATCGAGGTCGGCGAAGAGCAGCGCCGCGCCGCGGCCGCTCCCGCGCAGGCGGCGCAGCTCCGCCTCCGCGAACGTGAGGAAGCCGCGGCGGTTGTGCAGCCCCGTCAGCTCGTCGAGCAGCGCCAGCTCGCGCAGCTCGCGCTCGTAGCGCAGCTGCGGGCCGATGTCGCGCGCCACGAGCACCGCGGCGTCGCGGTCGGAGAAGCGGCACGGGCTGGTCGCGACCTCCGCGTCGACGAGCGCCCCCTCGGGGCCCTTCATGCGCGTGCGCAGCCGCCGGCCGAGCGGACGCTGCGCGGGGTCCTGGCTCACCGTCGCGGCGACGGCGAGCGCCGCCCGCTCCTCGCTGCCGAGGAAGCTCTCCAGCCGCCTGCCGGCGAGCGCGTGCTCGTCGACGGCGCCCAGCAGGCGCGCCGCGGCGGGGTTCGCGAACAGCACGCGCTCGTCGTCGTGCACGATCACCGCGTCCGGCGAGAGCGCGAGCAGCTGCCGGTAGCGCGCCTCGGTCTCGCGCAGCGCGCGCGCCTGACGTCGGGTCGCCATGCGCACGATCCCCCACGCCGCCGCGCCGAGGACGAGCAGCGCGGCGAGGCCGCGCAGCGCCAGCTCGCGCCAGTAGCGCGGGATGCCGACGGTGGTGATGTCCTCGGGACCGCGGGGGACGAGCTGCGCGACCGGCGGGTCGGTCGGGTTGTCGCGGTAGAGCGCCGCGATGCCGGTGACGATGACCTCGTCGCCGACGCGCAGCGTGTGCAGGTCGGGCGCGCGCTGGTGCGCCGGCGGCGTCCACACCGTCACCGAGTCGGGGACGCCGCTGGCGTCCGCCTTCCGGTGCAGGCGCAGCCAGCGGCCGCCCTCGCTCACGCCCTGTGCGCCCACGTGGCCGCGCACGCGGACCAGCAACCCCTCCGAAGCGACCACGGAAGCGGCGCCGGCCGGCTCCTCGCGCGGCGCCGGCATCGCGGTGCGCGGGCCGGGCACGAGGCGCACGTGCGACGCCACCACCTCCAGCGTCCCGCGGTACTTGTGCAGGACGCCCGTCGCCTCGAGGCTGTCGCCCGGCTGGACCCGCAGGCGGGCGGCGCCGCGACTGTACACCCAGATCCCGCGCCCGCCGGTGGCGACCGAGAGGTAGAGGGCGCGGTCGTGCAGGACGCCGCTACCGACCAGCGCGCGCCCGGCCACGGTCACCGTGTCGACGTCGGGGCGCACCGACTCCACGGCGGCCAGCGGGAGCACGGCCGGGACGCTCGACTGCCCGCCCGCGGCCCCGGCGGGCACGGTCAGCGCGGCAAGGGCCGCGAGGGCGGGCAGGGGTCCTGCCTGGGAGCGCGCGAGAGGGGCCGGACGCATACGGAAGAGTACGAGTCACTCACGAAAATGTCACCAGCGTCATCGCGCGCCGATTACCGGCGCCTCGGCGCCTCGGACGGTCAGGTCGTAGGCCCGCACCGCGCCGGTCGCCACGTCGACTGCCACGATCTGCTCGTGCGCCGTGTGGTGGGGATCGCGCGGCGCCCCGTCGGCCGGCGCGTACTCGCGGCCGACCAGGACGAGCGTCCGCTGGCGGGAATGGCCCGGCAGCACCGCCTGCAGCACGGAGAGGGGCAGGCGCGCGTCCCAGACCGGACGCCCTCCCGGAGCGGCCACGCGGGTCAGCTGCAGCCGGCCCGTCTCGCCGAGCCGGTCGCGGTGGAGCACGAGGACGCCGTCGGGCTCCCGCAGGAGCAGCGGCGCGGCGGGCGTGGCGCCCGCGTGGAGCAGCCCGCCCTGCAGGAACTCGGGACTCTCCGGTAGCGGCGCGATGTCCGCATAGGCGGCGCGCGTCCCCCAGCGGCTCGGCAGGTCGGCCGGCCAGCCTGGCGGCGCGGCGGACACCCGGTCGACGCGCGCGCTCCACAGGCGGAGACGCGTGGGCGCCGCGAGCCCGTCGTCGCGCGGCGGCGCGAGCCGCGACGCGTCGTGGTAGGTCCGCTCGCGACGGTCGCTGGCCAGCGCCGCCGCGACGGTCGCCACCCGGCTCCGGAACCGCTCCCCCTCGTCCGCGCTCAACACGCCGAGCCACCGGTCGGATGCCTCCAGCCCGCGCGTCACGAAGGCGGTCGTGGAGCTCGGGATCCAGCGGCCGGGGCGGGTCACCGCGGACGCGGCGGCGGCCGGCGGCGCCGTCACCGGCTGCGCGACCAGCGTCGCGGGATCGACGCGGTGGATCCGCGCGTCGGTCGCCGTGATGCGCAATCCGTCGGCGGCGAGCGTGACGAAGCGTGACTCGGTCGGCATCGCGCCGCGCAGCGTCGGCGACCGCGCCGCGATCGTGTCGGCGTTCCCGAGCGGCCGGCCGTCGGCGATCGCGACCGCCTGCAGGCCGTCGGTGTGCAGCCAGAGCGTGCCGCCGTGGGCACCGAGCAGCCGCGCGTCGAACGCCGCCGCCGAACGCGCACCCGTCACGGTCATCAGGCGGCGGCGAAAGACCGGAGCCGCCGTGGCCGGATCGAAGCGCCACAGGTCGACGTGGTGCTGGACCCGCACGTGCCGCGAGCGGCCGCGCGAGGAGAGGACGTGCCGCTCCTCGTGCGCGGTGAGGAGGAAGAGCGCGTCGCCGTCGGTGGCCGCGACGCGCAGGGGAGCGCCGCGCACGGCGGGCGGCGTTTCGTGCTCCGCGGCGCGCGCGAACACGAATGCGCCGACCGTCGCCAGCGCCAGCGCGGCGATCGCGCCGCCCGCGAGGCGCCGGCGCCGCCGCGGGCCGGCGCGTCGGTCATGGTATTCGCTCATGGCGCGCCATGCTGCCGGCGTCGCGCGTGCGCCGCCAGCAAAGAGGCCCCGAACCAGCGACGGATGCCCCTGCGGGTTGCCGGCGCGTCGCGGCGCTCGTCCAGCGTCGACCGCGGCCCGACGAGGGCCAGGCCCGTCACCTCACGCCGACCGATGTCGACCCAGCACCCGCTGCCCCGCCGCACCGCGACGACGCTCGCCCTGCTGCTCGCCTCCGCCGCGCCTCTCGCCGCGCAGGCGGACGCGCGTGGCGACTCGCTCTACAAGGCCGCCGCCGAGAACGACACCGCGACCGTGCGCCGGCTGCTCGCGGCCGGCGTGGACCCCAACCACCAGCTCCGGACCAATGGACGCACGCCGCTCATCGGCACGGCCGTCTGGGGGCAGACCGCGGCCGCGCGCCTCCTTCTCGCCGCCGGTGCACGCCCGGAGCTCACCGACAGGGACGGGCGCACGGCGCGTGCGTGGGCCGAGCAGACGCTGAACGAGGGCGTCGCGCAGCTGCTGCGCGGCGCCGCGGGGAACGCGGTCCGGAAGGAGCCCGCCCCCGCCCCCGCACCCGCGGCACCGGCGCCCGCTCCCGTGGGCGGGCCGGCCATGCCGCAGCGGGGAGCCACGCCGCGCGACGGCCAGTGGCGCGGCACGATCGCCGGGATCACCACCGGCGGCGGGCAGACCGTGGCGTTCCGGGTGGTCGGCGGGCGCATCGTCGACACCGACTTCCTCGTCGACTACCACTGCGCGCCCGGCTACGCGTACCGCGAGCGCGCGCGGTGGGGGTTCCGGGAGTCGATCCCCGTGATCGAGGGCGCGTTCGCGCGACTGGAGAAGGCTCCGAACACGGACCTCGAGGTGGCCGGCCGCTTTCCCACGGCGACGACCGCCGAGGGGACGTTCCTCGAGGAGGACACCTCCGGCTGCACCACGCGGCGCGCCCGCTGGACGGCGGTCCGCGTCGGGCGCTAGGCGGCGAGGAGAACGACCACGGGCGGCCCCGGATGGGAGCCGCCCGTCGTCGTCGTGTCGCCGGCGCGACCGCGCCTCACTCCACGGTGACGCTCTTCGCGAGGTTGCGCGGCTGGTCGACGTTGCAGCCGCGCTTGACGGCGATGTAGTACGCCAGCAGCTGCAGCGGGATCGACGCCAGGATCGGCGTCAGCATGTCGACGGTCTCCGGGATCCGGAACTCGTAGTCGAGCTGCCCCTTGAGCGCCGGCTCCTCGCGCGTCGTGATCGCGATGACGCGGCCCTTGCGCGCCTTCACCTCCTGGATGTTCGACGTCACCTTGTCGAACACCGCGTCGTGCGGCGCCACCACGACCACCGGCATCAGGTCGTCGATCAGCGCGATCGGCCCGTGCTTCATCTCGGCCGCGGGGTAGCCCTCGGCGTGGATGTAGCTGATCTCCTTCAGCTTCAGCGCGCCCTCGAGGGCGGTCGGGAAGTTGTAGCCGCGGCCGAGGTACAGGAAGTTGTGCGCGCTCTTGAACTGCTCGGCCAGCGCCTCGATCTCGTCGGCGCGCTCGATGATCGACTGCACCTGCGCGGGCAGCTCGGCGAGCGCCTGCGCGATCCGGCGGCCCTGCTCCACCGACAGGTTGCGGAGACGCGCCAGCTTGAGGGTGAACAGCGCGAGCGCGACGACCTGGCTGGTGAATGCCTTCGTCGACGCGACGCCGATCTCGGGGCCGGCGTGCAGGTAGATGCCGCCGTCGTCCTCGCGCGCGATCGTCGAGCCCACGACGTTGACGAGGCCCAGCGTGCGTGCGCCGCGGCGCTTCGCCTCGCGCATCGCCGCCAGCGTGTCCGCCGTCTCGCCGCTCTGCGAGATGACGATCACCAGCGTGTTGGGCGTGACGATCGGGTTCTTGTAGCGGTACTCCGACGCGTACTCGACCTCGACGGGGATCCGGCACAGCTCCTCGATCATCATCTCGCCGATGAGCGCCGAGTGCCAGCTGGTACCGCACGCGGTGATGACGACGGAGTCGATCGCCAGCAGCTCCTCCTTCGTGAGGTTGAGCCCACCGAGCTTCGTGAACCCCTCCTCGAGGATGAGGCGCCCGCGCATGGTGTTCTCGAGCGTCTGCGGCTGCTCGAAGATCTCCTTGAGCATGAAGTGCGCGAAGCCGCCGCGCTCGATCTGGTCGAGGTCCCAGTCGATGCGGCTCACCTGGCGGTCCACCGGCCGCGCGTTCAGGTCGCAGATGCGATAGCCGTCGCGCGTGACGACGGCCATCTCGCCGTCCTCCAGGTAGACGACGTCGCGCGTGTGCGCGAGGATCGCCGACACGTCGCTGGCGACGAAGTACTCGCCGTCGCCGAGGCCCACGAGCAGCGGGCTGCCCTTGCGCGCGGCGACGATCTTGTTCGGCTCCTTGCCGTGCATCACCGCGATGCCGTACGTGCCGTCCACCAGGTGCAGCGCCTCGATCACCGCGTCCTCGAGATTGCCGTCATAGGCGCTCTCGATGAGGTGCACGAGCACCTCGGTGTCGGTCTCGGAGCTGAACGTGTGCCCGGTCTTCTCGAGCAGCGTCCGCAGCGCGGGCGCGTTCTCGATGATCCCGTTGTGCACCACGGCGACCTGATGGTGCTCGTCGACGTGCGGGTGCGCGTTGCGCTCCGTCGGCGGGCCGTGCGTGGCCCAGCGCGTGTGCGCGATGCCGAGCGTGCCGTGCACGGGCGCGGACGAGAGCGCGCTCTCGAGACGCGAGATCTTGCCCGCCGCCTTCCGCGTCTCGACGCCCTTGCCGTTCATCACGGCGACGCCGGCCGAGTCGTAGCCGCGGTACTCGAGGCGCTTCAGCCCCTCGATGAGGAGCGGGGTCGCGGCGCGGGGGCCGACGTATCCGACGATGCCACACATGGGAGCTTGTCCTGAAGCGAATCCTGAGGAGGCGAGCAGGGAATCTCGGAGTGCTGCGTGCTGCGTGCTGCGTGAGGGGCGTCCCGAGGCCGGTCACGCAGCACGCAGCACTCGGCACGCAGCCGTCTTACACCACCAGCGCGTCCAGCGGCACGCGCGACCGCTCGACCAGCGCGCGCGCGTCGGCCTCGGTGGGCGCCTCGGCGATCACGCGCACGATCGGCTCGGTGCCGCTGGGCCGCACGTGCACCCACCGGTCCGGCCACGCCAGCCGCAGCCCGTCCTGCGTGTCGGGCGACGCCTCGGGGAACGCCCCGCGCAGCGCCTCGTACACGGAGCCGAGCGGAGCCTTCGGGCGGTCCAGCTTGTCCTTGACGATCACGTAACGCGGATGGTCAGCCACCAGCGCCGACAGCGGACGCCCCTCCTCCAGCAGCAGCTGGAGCAGCAGCGCCGCGCCCACCGGGGCGTCGCGGCCGAGGTGCAGCTCCGGCAGGATCACCCCGCCGTTGCCCTCGCCCCCGATCACCGCCCCGCTCTCGCGCATCGCGACCGCCACGTTCACCTCGCCCACGGGCGCGCGGCGGCACTCCACGCCGGCGGCCAGCGCGACGTCCTCCACCACGCGGCTCGTCGAGAGGTTGGTGACGACCGGTCCGCGGCGATGCTTGAGCACGAGCCGCGCCGCGAGCGCGAGCGTGTAGTCCTCGCCCACCGCCTTGCCCTGCTCCGACACCAGCGCCAGCCGGTCCACGTCCGGATCGACCGCGAGGCCGACGTCGGCGCCGATGCGCGCGGTCAGCTCGGCCAGCTCCCCCAGGTTCTCCGCCACGGGCTCGGGCGGCCGCGGGAAGCGGCCGTCCGGCTGCATGTTGATCGCGGTCACGTCGCAGCCCAGCGCGTCCAGCAGCATCGGCATGATGACCGCGCCGGCGCCGCGCACGCAGTCCAGCGCGACACTGAAACGGCGCGCGCGGATCGCGGCGACGTCCAGGTACGGCAGCGCGAGCACCGCCTCGACGTGGCGGCGCGCGGCGTCGGCGTCGGTCGTGACGCTGCCCAGCGCGTCCCACGTCGCGTAGCGCGTCCCGGCCTCAATCCCGGCGCGCATCGCCTCGCCCTCGGCCGCCTCCAGGAAGAGGCCCGTCGGCCCGATCATCTTGAGCGCATTCCACTCGATCGGGTTGTGGCTGGCCGAGATCATGAGCCCGCCCGCGGCGTGGTGGTGCTCGACGGCCAGCTGGCAGGTGGGCGTCGTCGTCAGCCCGATGTCGATCACGTCCGCGCCCACCGACTCCAGCGCCGACAGCACCACGCGGTGGAACAGCGGACCCGACACGCGGCTGTCGCGGCCGACGACCACGGCGCGCGACTGGCCCGGCGCGCGCTGGGCCACGGCCCACGCGCCGAAGCCCGCCGCGAAGCGCGCCACGACCTCGGGCGAGAGCGCCTCGCCCACCCGTCCCCGCACGCCGGAGACGCTCACCATCAACCCTTCGTACGCCATCGGCTCTCCTGAAGGTCGTCCCGTTCCCCTGGGCGCGCGCCGTGCGCGCGCGGACCGCCAGCGGAACCGCGCGAGCCCGGCGGACGCGAGCACGCCCGCCGGGCTCGGCGAAGCGTGCAAGCTAGTGTCGGCCCGGGGCGGCTGCCACGCGCGGTCGAGGTCCCGCGTGAGTCTCGGCACCAACCGGCGCGATCCACAGCGGTTCGGCGCACCACCACGGCCTCGCGGCGCGGTTTCCGCGTTCGGCCCGGTCCGGTAGCTTGCCGCGCCCGCTCACCGGCGGGCGCTCCCCTCCCCTGCACTCGCGATGACCGACCCGCTCGCCCTGCTTCCTCTTGCCGCCGCCGCCGGCGGCGGGCGGATGGACGCCCACGACGCCGCCCGCCTGGTCGCGGCGGGGCTGACGCTGCTGCGCCGGAGCGCACCACTCGTGCGGGCGCTGCAGGACCGGCGCAGCGCGATCCTGCTCCCCACGTCGCCGGCGTTCCTCGTCGCGCTCGCGGCCAGCGAGGGGCGCGGCGCCGTGCTCGTGAACCCGCTCGCCGCCCCGCCGGAGATCGCCCACCAGCTCGCGGACGCCGACGTCGGCGTGGTGTTCACCAGCGCGGCGCTCGCCACGCGGCTGCCGGAAGGCACGCCGCACGTGCTGCTCGACGACGCGCCGCGCACGGCGCGCGTGGTGGCCGGCGGACAGGCGCGCGACGTCGCGCTCGAGTCGCACCAGGGCGAGGCGCTCGACCTCGAGGGCTCGACCGACACCGAAGGGCGCGACGAGGAAGCCGCGATCGTCTACACCTCCGCCATGGCCGGCCGTCCGCTCGGCGCGATCATCACGCACCGGAACCTCATCTCGAACGCGCGCGCGACCATCGACGCCGCGGAGATCACGGCCGGCGAGCATGCGCTCGCGCTGCTGCCGTTCGCGCACCTGTTCGGGCTCGTCGTCGCGGGGCTCGCGCCCCTGATGGCCGGCGGCCGCGTCACGACGATGGAGCGCTTCAACCCGCTGCGCGCGGTCGACGTGATCGAACGCGAGGGGATCACGCTGCTCGTGGGCGTGCCTTCGGTGTTCGCCGTGATCGCCCAGGTGCTGGAGCGCCGCGGCACCGCGCTCGCCGCGCCGGCGCTGCGACTGTGCATCTGCGGCGGCGCGCCGCTCTCGATCGAGCTGCAGGAGCGGTGGGAGCAGCTCACCGGCGTCGCGCTGCGGCAGGGCTACGGGCTGACGGAGGCGGGTCCGGTCTGCCTCTTCAACCGCCCGTCGCTCCCCAACCGCCTCGGCACGCTCGGCGTCCCCTTCCCCGACATCGAGGTGCAGGTGCACGACCCGACGAGGGGCGCGCCGCTGCCCGACGGCGCGGCGGGCGAGCTGTGGGTGCGCGGCCCGAACGTCGGTCCGGGCTACGTGCGCCACGGCGCGCTCGGACTCGCGAAGCACGGCGACTGGCTGCGCACGGGCGACCTCGCGGTGCGCCACGAGGACGGGACGTTCGCGTTCCGCGGCCTGTGCAAGGACATGTTCACGCGCAACGGCTTCAACATCTACCCGCGCGAGATCGAGCGCGCGGCGCTGGAGCTGCCCGGCGTGCGCACCGCGACCGTGCGCGCGATCCCCGACCCGATGCGCGAGCACGACATCGCGCTCGCCGTCACCGGCGACGTGACCTTGGACGCCGTGAAGCGCTGGTGCGCGGAGCGGCTCAGCGCCTACAAGCAGCCGAGCGAGATCACGATCGAGTGACCGCGCGTGCGCGTCAGCCGAGCGTGATGCCGCCCGCCTGCGCCGCGCGCTCGAACGCCTCGACGATGCGCGGGTCGTACTGCGTGCCGGCGCAGCGGCGCAGCTCCGAGCGCGCCGCCTCCATCGTCAGCCCGCTGCGGTAGGGCCGCTGGCTCGTCATCGCGTCGAACGAGTCCGCGACGGCGGCGATGCGCGCCTCCAGCGGGATGCTCTCGCCCGCGAGCCGATCGGGCACGCCGCTGCCGTCGAAGCGCTCGTGGTGCGAGCGAACGACGTGCAGCGCCATCGGCGCCTCGGTGAGCAGGGGCGTCAGCAGGCGCCAGCCGATCTCCGGGTGCGTCATGATGTGCGCGTACTCGTCGTCGGTGAGCGGACCGGGCTTGTTCAGCACCGCCTCGCGCACGCCGATCTTGCCGATGTCGTGCAGGTGGCCGCCCAGCTCCAGCTGCGCGAGCATCGCCTCGTCCACGCCCAGCTCGCGACCGATCGCCGCCGCGTAGCGCGACACGCGCACCGAGTGGCCGCGCGTGTACGGGTCCTTCACCTCCAGCGCGTCGGCGAGCGACTGCATGCTGGCGAGGAAGAGCGTCTCCAGCCGGCGCGCCTGCTCGGCCACGCGCACCTCGAGCTGGCGCTGGTAGGTGCGGTTCTCGACGACGAGCCGCCGCTTCTCGAGCGCCTGGCGCACGCGCGCCCGCACCTCCTCGAGGTGGAACGGCTTGGTCAGGTAGTCCATCGCGCCGAGCCCGAGGCAGCCGACGGCGACCTCGACGTCGGCGACGGCGGTGATCATCACGACCGCCGTGTCGGGCCAGCGCTCACGCACGTGCTTCAGGAGCTCGACGCCGTCCATGCCCGGCATGCGCAGGTCGCTCAGCAGCAGCGGCGCGGCGTGCTCCTCCATCGCGGCGAGCGCGGCGTGGCCGTCAGGCACGTCGATGCACTCGAAGCCGTCGCGCGACATCAGCCGCACGAGCACCTGACGGAGGCGCGGCTCGTCGTCCACCACGACGACCTTGCGCGGCTCGCCGTGCGACACGAGCGCCTGGTCGAGCCGCGCCTGCGGCGGCGCCACCGGTGGGGGAACTGCGATGCTGGCCGCGGAGGGCGAGACGAGCCGGGACGACACGAGGCGGGCGAGGCGGGCGCGGGACGAGCGCGAGCCAGGGGTGGGAGGCCGGCCGGTCCCCCTCCACCAGAGCTCCGGGTATCTTGTGCGCGTCGGACCGAGGGCCCCTTTCAAACCGCCAGCATCGACGGCATGACGCGCATCTTCGAGGACGATCTCCGGTCCGGTTTCGGCACGCGTGCGATCCACGCGGGCCAGCGCCCCGATCCGGTCTCCGGGGCCATCATGACCCCGATCTACCAGACGTCCACCTACGTCCAGGACGCCCTCGGCCAGCACAAGGGCTACGAGTACGCCCGTGGCAAGAACCCCACCCGGGAGGCGCTGGAGCGGAACGTAGCCTCGCTGGAGGGGGGCCGCCACGGCTTCGCGTTCGGGTCGGGGATGGGCTGCCTCGACTCGATCATGAAGCTGTTCCGCGCCGGCGACCACGTCGTCTGCGGCGAGAACGTCTACGGCGGGACCTTCCGGCTGTTCGACAAGCTGCTGCAGCACCTCGGGCTGCGCTTCAGCTACGTCGACACGCGCGACCCGCAGCGCATCGCCGACGCGATGACGCCCGAGACGCGCGCGGTGCTCGTCGAGACGCCGACGAACCCGCTCATGTGGCTGACCGACCTGCGCGCCGCCGCCGACGTCGCGCACCGCGGGAACGCCCTGCTGATCGTCGACAACACCTTCGCCACGCCCTACTTCCAGCGCCCGCTGGAGCTGGGCGCCGACATCGTCTGGCACTCGGCCACCAAGTACCTGAACGGCCACAGCGACATGGTCGGCGGGATCGCGGTGCTGAACGACGACGACCTGGCGACGCGGCTGCAGTTCATCCTCAACGCGGCCGGCGCGGTCCCGGGGCCGTTCGACAGCTGGCTCGTGCTGCGGGGCACCAAGACGCTCCACCTGCGCATGCGCCAGCACGACGCGAACGGACGCCGCGTTGCCGCGTGGCTGGCCCAGCGGATGGGCGAGGACCGGGTCTACTACCCGGGGCTCGAGTCGCACCCGCAGTACGCGCTCGCGAAGTCGCAGATGAGCGGCTTCGGCGGGATGATCTCGGTGGAGCTGGGCACGAAGGCGCGCGCGGCCCACGTGCTGGAGCGCGTGCGCGTCTTCTCGCTGGCCGAGTCGCTCGGCGGCGTCGAGTCGCTCATCAGCCTGCCGGCGCTGATGACGCACGCGTCCGTGCCCGCCGACAAGAAGGACGCGATGGGGATGGGCGAGGGGCTGATCCGCCTCAGCTGCGGCGTCGAGGACACCGAGGATCTGCTCGCCGATCTGGAGCACGCGTTCGACGGGCTGCCCGGCTGAGCCCCCACGTCGCTGACACCGCGCGCTGATCGCGGGCGTAGGGACGGGGCGGCCTTCCGGGGCCGCCCCGTCGCACGTCGCTCACCACCATCCAGACGCTGATGCCCACCCCGCTTCCGCAGATCAGCCCCCTCGCCTGGGAGCACCCGGACGACCGCGACGCGCTCCGGAAGCTGCGCGGCATCCCCGGCTTCGACGGCGTGGTCCGCCAGGTGGCGAGCGCGTACGGCGCGCGCGGCGTCCGCAACCTCTTCCTGGGGAACGCGGTGCTGGTGGGGCCGACGCAGCGGCCGAAGCTGTGGGCGCGCTACCAGGAGGTGCTGGCGACCCTCGACTGGCCCGACACCCGGCCCGACGGCACGCGCGGCCCCGCCCCGCAGCTGTACGTGACGCGCACGCCGTGGATGCACGCGGGCGCGGTCGGCTTCGAGGAGCCGTTCATCGTCCTCAACGCCGACGACCTCGACCTGCTGGACGCGGACGAGCAGAAGTTCGTCCTCGCGCACGAGCTCGGGCACGTGATGAGCGGCCGCGTCACGTACCGCACGGTCGCCGCGCTCCTGCTCACGCTGGGCGTCACGAACCTGCCGCTGCTGGTGGGCGTGGTCCTCCTCCCCTTCCAGCTCGCGCTGCTCGACTGGTACCGCAAGGCCGAGCTCTCCGCCGACCGCGCCGGCCTGCTCGGCATCCAGGAGCCGCGGACGGCGTACCGCACCTTCCTCAAGCGCGCCGGCGGGGCCCAGGGCGGTGACGAGGACGCGACGGACCTCGACGCATTCCTCGCGCAGGCGTCCGAGTCCGAGACCGGCGGCTCCGGCTGGAACACGGTCATGAAGGCGCTCAACAGCGCGCTCCGCGACCACCCGCTGCACACGCTCCGGGTGGCCGAGCTGCGCCGGTGGGCCGAGAGCGAGGGCTACGTGCGGATCGTCGCGGGCGAGTACGTCCGCCGGGACGACACCGCGGCCGCCTCGGCCGCCGACGCCGCCGAGGCGCGCACCGAGGACGCGGCGCGTGAGGCGGACGAGCGCGCCGAGGACGACTGCGACCCGCTGCGCGACGTCGGGGCGACGCTGCGCGACTCGCTGGGGCGCGCGCGGCAGGCGTTCGATGATGTCTTCCGCAGTGATCGCTGAGGCGGAGGACGGAACGGCGGAAGCCGATACGGCGGAAAGCGATACGGCGTGAAACGATGAAGCGGCCCCTTCGAGCTCGAAGCTTCGAGCCCGAGGGGCCGCTCTCTCGTCTCACGCCGCATCGTCCTCCGCTTCACCGTCCTCCGCGGTTCCGTCCTCCGCCCGATCGATCACACTCGGCGGGCGGGGCCATTGACTAATTGGTCGTTATAACAGATTTTGTGTACACGGACTTGCGAGCCGTTTCCACCATCCCGTCGAGGAGTCGATCCACGTGAGCATCCGCCAGGCAGTCCGCGCCATCGTCGTCGCCGCTCCCCTCCTGCTCTCCGCCGCGTGCGCCGGCGACGCCCCGACCGCCATCCGCCCGTCCGGCGCGGCCCAGTTCCGCCGGAGTGGCGGCGAGGGTGAGGCCCCGCTGCCCGCGCCGGCTCCGGTCGTCGTGCCGAGCGTCGCCGCGACCTGGTCGGGGCTCCTCTCGTATCCGGGCTCCACGCGCCAGGAGAGCTGGATCGTGCGCATGGACCAGAAGGAGGCCACGCTCGACGGCACGGTGGAGCGCACCGTCGTGGGCCTGAGCGAGGGCGGCAAGTACAAGTTCGTCGGATCGATCACGAGCGCCGGCGTGGTGACGCTCTCGATCGACAACGGCGGCGAGTCGAACTCGCGGAGCACCTACCGCGGGCAGCTGAGCGCCGACGGCCTCTCCATCGAGGGGACGTTCACGAGCTATGGCGTGAACAGCCTGCCGATCCCGCTGACGCTGTACCGCTGAGCGACGCGTTGCGGGACGAGACGGGGCGGCCCGCCGGCACGGCGGGCCGCCCCGTTTATCTTGCGCCGCAATGAAAGTCCTCATCATCGGCGGCGGCGGCCGCGAGCATGCGCTGGCCTGGAAGCTCCGGCGCGAGCGCCCGGACACGGAGATCGTCGCCGCGCCCGGCAACGCGGGGATCGCGGAGCTGGGACGCTGCGTCTCCGTAGCGGCGACCGACGTCGAGGCGCTCGCCGACCTGGCCGACTCCGAGGGCGTCGACTGGACGCTCGTCGGCCCCGAGGCGCCGCTGGCGGCGGGCGTCGTCGATCGTTTCCGCGCGCGCGGGCTGCCCGTCTTCGGCCCCACCGCCGCGGCGGCCGAGATCGAGACGTCCAAGGCGTTCGCCAAGAAGCTGATGCTGGACGCCGGCGTGCCGACCGCGCGGGCCGAGCTGCACACCGATCCCGCGGTGGCCAAGGAGGCGGCGCGCGTCTTCGGGGCGCCGGTCGTCATCAAGGCCTCGGGCCTCGCGGCCGGCAAGGGCGTCGTCGTCGCGATGTCGCTGGAGGAGGCCGACCGCGCGATCGACTTCATGCTCGTCGAGGGCGGCTTCGGGCAGGCGGGCGCGGAGGTGCTGGTCGAGGAGTACATGGAGGGCGAGGAGGTGTCGCTCTTCTTCCTCACCGACGGGACGAACGTCATCGGGCTCCCCGCCGCGCAGGACCACAAGCGCCTCGCCGACGGCGACCGCGGACCGAACACCGGCGGGATGGGCGCCTACGTGCCGGTCGGGACGATGGAGACGGAGGCCGCGGGCGAGCTGCTGGAGGCGATCGACGGCACGATCATCGAGCCCACGCTGCGCGCCATGCGCGAGGCCGGCCGCCCCTTCACCGGCCTGCTCTACGCGGGGCTCATGCTCACCGCGGACGGTCCGAAGGTGGTCGAGTTCAACTGCCGCTTCGGCGATCCCGAGACGCAGGCGCTCCTTCCCTACCTCGACTGGATGCCGATCGGCGACTGGATGCGCGCGATCGCGGTCGACGGCGCGCTGCCCGACCTGTCCGACGTCGAGCTGGACGTCGGCGACGCGCCTGCCGCCGCGGTGACGACCGTCGTCGCGGCTGCGGGGTATCCGGACCGCCCCCGCACCGGCGACCCGATCGCCCTACCCGAACAGGTCCCGGAAGGGGTATATCTCTTCCACGCCGGCACCGCCCGCGACGCGTCGGGGCGGCTCGTCACCGCCGGTGGGCGCGTGCTCGCGGTGACGGCGGTGGCCGACACGTTCGAGGACGCGCAGACCCTCAGTCGCGCCGCAGCCGGGCGGGTGCAGTTTGCCGGGAAGCAGTACCGCACGGACATCGGCTGGCGCGAGGTCGCGCGCCGGCGCTCTCCCTAGCCACGCCCGCGTCTCGGACGCCGGGCGCACGTAGCCTGTCGGGATGCCCGAGCTGCCCGAGACCGAGACCATCGCCCGCGACCTCGACGCCGAGCTCCCGCGCGCGCGCATCGTCGCCGTCGCCGTCCCACGCCCGTCGGTGCTGCGCGAGGTGGACGCACGCGCGCTCGCCGCGCGCGTGCAGGGTGCGCGCATCGCGCGCGTGTGGCGGCGGGCGAAGCTGGTCGTGCTCGACCTCGACGGCGGCGACCGGCTCGTCGTGCAGCCGCGCTTCACGGGCGCGCTGCTGCTCGAGGCCGCGCCCGGCGACGGCTCCGGCCTCCCGGAGCGCGAGCGCGGCTTCGTGCGCGTCACCTTCCGCCTCGACGACGGACGCGCGCTGCACTACCGCGACATCCGCGCGCTCGGCACCGTCGCGCTGATGGACCCGGCGCGCTTCGACGCGTACGCGGGCGCCCTCGGCCCCGAGCCGCTCGATCCGGCGTTCACCGGCGCGGCGCTGCACGAGGCCCTGCGCACGTCGCGGCAGCCGGTGAAGAAGGTCCTCATGGACCAGAAGCGGCTCGTCGGCGTCGGCAACATCTACGCGAACGAGGCGCTCTGGCGCGCGCGCGTGGCGCCGGCGCGACCCGCGGCCTCGCTCACGCGGGCCGAGTCGGCGCGCGTGCGCGACGCGCTGGTGTCCGTGCTCTCGGAGTCGATCGCGCGGCGCGGCACCAGCTTCCGCGACTACGTGGACGCGCGCGGCGAGCGCGGCACCTTCGTCGAGGCGCTGGCGGTCTACGGCCGCGCGGGCGCCCCGTGCGGGCGCTGCGACGCGCCGCTGGAGGCGACGCACGAGGTGGACGGCCGTCAGACGGTGTTCTGTCGCGGGTGCCAGCGATGAAGGACGAGATTCCCGCGATCGTCGCCGCCGCGATGGCCTCGGCCGCCGACGCGCACCTGCCGGCGCTGAAGGCGCTCGTGCGCGCGGAGGCCGCCGACATGCCCGGCGTCTACCGCATGCTCGGCCCCGACGGCGAGGTGCTGTACGTCGGCAAGGCGAAGAAGGTGCGTACGCGGCTGCTGAGCTACTTCCGCGGCGTGTACCCCGACGACAAGAGCGCGCGCATCCTGCGCGACGCGTCGCACATCGAGTGGGAGTACACGCCGAGCGAGTTCGCGGCGCTGCTGCTGGAGCTGCGCTTGATCAAGCGGTGGCGCCCGCGCTTCAACGTGAAGATGAAGCGCGACGAGCGGCACTGGAGCTTCATCAAGCTCACGAAGGGTCCCGCGCCCAAGCTGAGCGTCGTGCGCGGCAGCACGGGGAGCAGCGACGGCGGCGTGTACTACGGACCGTTCCAGGGCGCGTCGGGCGTCGCGGACGCGGTGCGCGAGCTGTCCGACGCGCTCGGGCTGCGCGACTGCGCGCAGGCCACGCCCATGCGCTTCGCCGACCAGGGCGAGCTGTTCGTGCCGGAGCTCGTGCAGCTCGCGTCGCGCACGCCGCGCTGCATCCGCCACGAGATCAGGAAGTGCCTGGGGCCGTGCGTCGCGGGATGCACGACGCGCGAGTACTCCTCGCGCGTGAAGCTCGCGCGCCGCTTCCTCGAGGGCGCGGACGACGGGCCGCTGGCGGACCTGCGCGCGCAGATGGACGCGCTGAGCGAGGCGATGGAGTTCGAGCGCGCGGCCGCGATGCGCGACAAGGTGTACCGGCTGGAGGCACTACAGGCGCAGTTCGAGCGGCTGCGGTTCGCGGTCGAGACGCTGAGCTTCGCGTACGTCGTGCCGGGGCACGCGGCGGAGGACCGCGTGTACCTCGTGCGCCGCGGCCGCGTGCGGGCGGAGCTGGCGCGCCCGCACGGCGCGACCGACGCGGCGGGGCTGCGCGAGCTCGCGCGCGACGTGTTCGTGCCGCGCGAGCGCGCGGCCGCGGCCGTCCCCACGCACGAGGTGGACGAGCTGCTGCTGCTCTCGTGGTGGTTCCGGCACCGGCCGGCGGAGCTGGCGCGCACGGTGCCGGCCGCCGCGCTGCTCGACGCCGCCGACGACGAGGCGCTGGCCGCACGGCTGCGCGACGCGCGTCCCGTCGCGGGGACGGCCGCCGACGCCGCCTGAGCGCGACCGTCGCCCGCCCGCGGCCGTTGCCCGGACGGCCTTGTGACCGTCCTCACGATTGACGCGCGCGCGGCCGGTGGATGGCCGACGTCTTGCACCCCTGGTGGCCGGCGACGCCGCTGGCGACCTGTGCCCGCCCCTCGCGCCGGCAGGGCGCCGCCCGAGACGCATGAACCTCAACGGAGCGGAGCGCGCGACACATGGCCACGTCCTGGCAACCCACCACGCTGGTGCAGTGCATCAGCGTGAAGCCCTGGCTCAAGCTGCCCGGCGACGACGAGCCGGGCGGATGCCACGATCTGACTCTCGGCCGCATCTACGAGATGCTCGGCGCCGAAGCGAACGGCGCCCTCTACCGCATCATCGACGACTCGGACGACGACTTCCTCTACCCAGCGTCGCACTTCAAGGAAGTGTGAGCGCGGCGACGAGCGACGGGCGCGGGTGTGCTCGTCGCTCGTCGACTTCAGGTCAGCGGCGCTCGGCCGGCGCGAGCCCCAGCGCCTCGTTCAGCCAGCGCACCATCGGCAGCAGCGCCGCGAAGTCCTTCACCAGCCGCTCGGCCAGCCGCGGCGCGGTGACCTCGTCGGCCGTCAGCGGGCGGCCCGCCGTGAACGACTGATAACGCAGCCACTCGGCCGCGGGATGCTCGGGCGCGAAGCCGCGCGGCACGCGCGTCAGCACGGCCTCCGCGTCGAGCGCGCCGAAGCGGCGCCTGAACGCCGGCGCGCGCACGATCGCGTTCCACTCGTCGGAACGCGCCGCCAGCCGGTCGCGCACCTGCGCCAGCGCGGGGCGCGGCGGCATCCACAGCCCGCCGCCGCTGAAGCAGTCGCCCGGCGCGAGCTGGAAGTAGAAGCCCGCGCCGCCGTGCACGTTGCCGCCGGCCGTGTCGCCGCCGCGCGCACGCTGCACGTCGCGGTGGAAGAACCAGACGGCCGCGTTGGTCTTGTACGGCGACTTGTCCTTCGAGAAGCGCACGTCGCGGTGGATGCGGAACATCGAGCGCCTCCGGTCGCCGACGATCTCCGGCGCGACGTCGCCGAGCAGCGCATCGACCTCCTCGACCAGCGCGACCATCGGCGCGCGCACGTCGCGCTCGTAGCGGTCGCGATGCTCCTCGAACCACGCGCGGTTGTTGTTCCGCGACAGCTGCCGGAGGTACGTCAGCGCGGCGGGCG